>JAPYWT010000024.1 GCA_028276215.1 Thermoflexus sp.
GAGTTTCGGTTTGATCTGCCGTCCAGCATTTTCCGTGAACGTTCGTTCCAGCAGAATCTGGCGTACCGTCTCCTGTGGCTCCCCGAGGCTTCGGTGATGGATATGAGCGGCCGGGGGGAGATATTGTTCAGAGAGCAGTATGCCGGGACGCTGGTGCGGGTGTTGTTGGATTCTTCCCTGCGCGAGCGGTCTCCCGAAGAGGTGCTGCGTCAGTGGTTGAATCTCCGGGACTATCGCTTTATAGATGAGTTCCTTGCGCTGGTGCCGATTCCCGATGAGGCCCGAAGAATTCTGGAAGCGCAATCTCGGGAGGCTTTGCGGAGCGACCTTTCCGCTCTGCATACCGAACGGAGGGAGTCCATCGTTGCTGTGGAGCAGGCGCTGATAGACGGGTTGATCTCCGAGGGGGAAAGGACGAGTTACATTGGGAGAATAGAAGCGGTCGGGAAAGACCTGAACCGGGTAGAGTATCATCTGGAGGCAAACCGGTGGCTGCTGAATCTGGGTTCTCTTTCGGAGCGGTTGCAGAATGTGCGGAAAGAACTGGACGAGAAGCGAAGGAACCGGCTGGAAGGACAGCGTCAGCGCTGGGTTGATCTCCGCACGAGATTGGCTGGAGCAGTCCCGGCAACCGACTTCCGGGCTATTCAGCAAAAACTGGAAAGTGCTCTGGAACGGGGCGAGATTCGCGTGGTGGATGAATATCTGGCCAGCCTGGAGAAAGCGTTGAAGGGCAAGGAGTTGCCAATAGGCCTTTTTGCTCCGGGCGGGAAGAGGGATCGGCTGCGGGAGTTCCGGGATGCCATTCACCCCTTGTCGGAATTCCTGAACTCGTACTCCGTTGAGAAGATTATTCGGGACGTGGTTCAGGGGAAACCTCCGGCAGAATTGGATTTGCCCCGGCTTCCTGCCTCCCGGATGAGGGAAATTGCCCGTGCACTGTTTGCCTGGTCTTCTCTGAAGGCGAATCGGTCTGAGGAACACCAGACGGATCACGTGATTGCGTTAATGGAGTATTTGGGTTTTCGGACGCAGAGGTCTTCGCCGGTTGCCCTCATTCAAACTCCAGGAGTCAGACAATCCGGGTTGCGGCACTGGCGGGTTCGGGCGGTGCCGGGAGGAACGAATCTTGTGCCCGTGCCTCAATTTGGGTCGGAGAGAGAGGGGCAATATGATGTGATCGGGATATGGGATCGGCCGGGGTTCAACCTGATGAGCGCGCTGGTGGATCAGACTGTGGATCGTCCCACCATTGTATTTTACTTTGGGCGGCTCCTCCTGCGGCAGCGGGAGGACCTGTTGCATTCGGAGGAGTTGCGCTCTCTGAAAGTGCCCGTGCTGATCCTGGACGAAATTCTGCTTCTGTTCCTGGCGCGTGAATACGATATTCGTCTGGGTACCTTCTTCGCATGCACGCTTCCCTTTACATTCTTGAATCCTTATGTTCCATTCGCGGCGGGAGCGGTGCCTCCGGAGATGTTTGTTGGTCGCAGGGAGATGGTCCAGCAGTTGCTGGATCCTCGCGGGCCTGCCATCGTGTACGGCGGTCGCCAGTTGGGAAAATCCGCCCTGCTCCGGCAGGTTTGGAGAGAGTTTCACAATCCAGGAATGGGCAAATACGCCATTCTGGAGGACATCAAATCGTTGGGAGGCCCGCTCACTGGCCTGGATTATGAAAGAGCGTTCTGGGAACGCGTTGCCCACCGACTGGATGTGGAGGGTTTCCTGGATGTTCCTCCCAATATCTCCCCCAAGACGCTTCAGGACCGCATCCAGCGGCGCATCGCGGAGCAGAATTTGCGGCTCATGCTGCTTCTGGACGAAGCGGACAATTTCCTGGAGGCAGATGCAGAACGGGGGTTCCCTGTCGTCAGTGATCTGAAGAGATTGATGGATGGGACAGAACGCCGGTTCAAGGTGGTGTTTGCCGGGTTGCATAACGTACAGCGCTTTCAACGCATTCCGAATCAACCGCTGGCGCACCTGGGCACTCCCATTGAAGTGGGTCCGTTGGAGCCGGAAGCGGCCTGGGAACTGCTGGAGCGCCCGCTGCAGGCCCTGGGGTACCGATTTGGGGAAGGTCTGAAAGAAGAGGACCCCTCCATTCCGTTCCTGATCTTCTCCTACACCAACTACCATCCGGGGTTGATTCAACTCTTCGGGTGGGAACTGGTGCGACGCCTGAAAGCGACCCGCCGGTCCGGGTTGCCCCCCTTCGGTATCAGTCGCTCCGATGTGGAGGCGGTCTATCGGAATGAGGAAGTGCGGAAGAACATCCGGGAGCGCTTCACCTGGACGCTATCTCTGGACGAGCGCTATGAAGCGATCGCCCTGGCGATGATTTTAGACCAGTGGGAAGACCGCAATGGGTTTGACCGCTTCTACAATCACCGGGAGATCCAGGACCTGGTATCAGTGTTTTGGCGAGATGGGTTTGAGGGCATGGAGAGCGATCAGTTTCAGGGATACTTAAGCGAAATGTGTGGACTGGGCGTTCTCATCCAGGAGGGAGGCCGATACCGGTTGCGAAGTCCCAACGTGGTCCAGTTGCTGGGCACTTACGAGAGTCTTTGGGATAGGCTGATTGAAATCTCCAAAAAGCCAGCTCCATCCCGGTTGAGGTTGGAGAGCCATCACGCGCTGCTGGGCGAATCCGCGTACAGTCCGCTGAGTTATGCTCAGGAGAGCGCGCTGAAAATGTCCAGAACAGGTGTCGGGATGGTTTTTGGCTCGGATGCCCTCGGAATCGGGCATCTGAAAGAGGCGACTCGCAGGTTTGTAGAGCATCGCCAGCACTGGGAGGAAATCCGAATCCAGCCCCGCAGTGGGGATGCTCTGGTCAGGTGGCTCTCCGGCCAGTTGAAATATGAGCGTCCTTCGGCTCTGAGAGTTTTCTTCCGCGACCTGGACGCTTCGCTGTGGACGCCCGAGGAATTGGAGGAACAGATACAGGCGGCGGTGAAGTTCGCCAGTGGTCGCTCTATGCTCCGGATCATCTTCAGTCTCGGGCCGTTGACAGCATGGCGGTGGTTCCAGTTGCCTTCGGATCGCAGGGAAGGTATAGAGGAGAAAGCCGGTACAATTGTCTCTATCCGGCCGTTGGACCTCCTGGGGATTCAGCAGCGTCTGGAACAGCACAAGCCGGAACTGATCGCGACGGAGCGGAATTGCCGCAGGATCCGGGAAGTCACAGGGGGGTGGCCCTTCCTGGTGGAAGAACTTCTCCGAAGATGCCGTGCTGAGCGAACGGATGACCCGATGCCCGTACTGGATCGTTTTGAGGAAGACCTGTCCGACCCCAATTGTGATGTGCGCCGGAAGTTCATAGAACGCCTTCAAATTCCGTCTGATACTCCATTCAGGGTTGTACAGGCTTTTCTCAGGGAGCAGAGCGTCAATGGTGGTGAAGAGTATTGGGTTCCCCGGGATCTGGCCCACATGTTGCTGGAGGATGAGAATCCGGAACGAGTCAGCGCAGCCATAGATTATCTGGTTCGGATGGCGGTGTTGCGGGAGCGGCTCGGAGAGAGCAAGGCCCGGTTGAAGAAACCGGAGAAGGAGGTCTCCCTGGATCCGATTATATACAGGCTCTGGACCGTATGAGTGTGGGCCTGGTATCGCAGGTCGGGTCCCTCCCTTCCACCCAACGCTTCCTTCGCTCCGTTGAGCAGGACCTGCGGAGCGGGCGAAGCGTTTGGGTCCTCTTCCCCCAGGGCAGTGAGTCTTTGCGCCTTTGGGATTTGGTCCTGCATGACCTGGAAGGGTCAGGGGGGATGATCGTTGCTCCTGTAGATTTAATCAATGTAGGGAGTGAGAGCCCCTTTGATGTGCTCAGGAGCGTTGTGGAAGATTGGGAGGAAACCGATACCGTCCGATTTCTGGAAGACCTCACCTTATGCCATCAGGCTCCCGAGGTTTTGCTGCTTAAATCTCTGGAGGAGATACCTTCTCCAAAGAGGAATGAATGGCTGTTGGCTGTGGAGAGATGGGCTGCATCCTCTCTCCGGCATTCCCCCGAACGACGACGGAAACTGTGCGTCGTCGCTGCTGCAGATTCCGTCTTCCAAAATGGTTTGCCTAAATCGGATGTCGCTTTGTCTGTACGGATGTGGTGGGGGGTTCCGTCGGCCCTGGAGATTCATCTTGCCTGTCGTCTTATGTCGCAGGAGGAGACCCCGTTGTCCTTATGGCGGGAGCATTTGATCCCGTCGCTGGCAGGGAACGACCTGACCCTGGGAGAATATTTGTGGGATGTGGTGACTGACCCGCCAGAGGCGCTTTTAGAGAAACTGGCGCAGTACGGCGCTGAAAGGGGGTGGAAAAAACAAAACGCCGAAGAGGTTTGTGAGAGGTGGAAACCCATGCCTCCAGGGAAGCAAACGGAACCCCCAGAACAGATGATTCCCTTTTGGGCACAGGGCTGGATTGTGTACACTCCAGAGTATGGAGGGGAGGTCCATTCGGCACTGCTGGCGCTTCTGGGGAACGAGCCGGAAATCGTCCACAGGTTGTGGCGCGCTCAGGCTGCCTTGCTTCTGCCCGCTGTGGACAGCGCAAGACTGCGGGTCTGTGAACAGTTGACTCAATTTTATGGTGAGACCTGGACCTGTTGGGGAGACGGCTGGGAGCAGTCGTTGTACCCGGAGTTGGGAGCGATAGAACACGCGATTCGGAAGGGGCCCATCGGGGAACCGGAGAAACAGCGCTGGCTGAAAGTGGTCCATCCCCTTCGGGACATCCGGAATAAGGTGGCCCATTATCAACCGATTCTCTTTAACGAGTTTGTGGAATTCTGGGAATGCAGTGCCCTTCTTGTCTGAAGCCGGGGAAAGCATGTGGTTACCTGAGCTTTCTCTCCGCCTTTCCTACACCACATCCGACGACCCGCTGCACACCTTCTACATCCCCGCCCTCTCGGTCAGCGTCCGCTATGACCGGATGGCGGGGTTTTTCTCCTCCACCGCGCTGGCGGTGGCGGCGGCGGGCGTGGCCCACCTCATCGCCAACGGCGGGCAGATGCGCCTCCTGGTCGGCGCGGAACTCTATCCGGAGGACGTGGAGGCCCTCCGCCGGGGCCACGACCTGCGGGAGGTCGTCGCCGCCCGGATGGAGGGGGCCCTCCCCGACCCCGATGCCCTGGCCGACGCCCTGATGCGGGACCGGCTGGCCGCGCTGGCCTGGATGGTCGCCGCCGGTGCCCTGGAACTCCGCGTGGTCCTCCCCCGGGGAAAGGACGGCCTCCCCCTTCCTGCCGCAGTGGCCCAGGAGTACTTCCACCCCAAAGTCGGCATCTTCACCGACGCTGCCGGGAACCGGGTCGCCTTCTCCGGCAGCGTCAACGAATCGGAGACGGGCTGGCGCTACAACTACGAGCACCTGGTCGTCTTCCGCTCCTGGACCGAGGAGGGGCGGCAGTACATTGCCGAGGTGGTGGGCCGGTTTGAGCGGCTCTGGGAGGGCCGGGAGCCCGACTGGATCGGCCTTCCGGTGCCCGAGGCCGTCCGGCAGCGCCTCCTGAAGTACACCCCCGCTGCGCCGCCCCGGCGCGACCCGCTGGAACGGGTCCCCGTCCTTCCGGAGCGGGAGGTGCGGGAGGAGGCCGTTCCCTTCCGGCGGGAGGCCGTCCTGTGCCAGTTTCTCCTGGACCTGCCCCGGCTGGCGGGTGCGGAGGGGGTCGGGATGGCCACGGCGGCGGTGCGGCCCTGGCCCCACCAGTGGGCTGTCGCCCGTCGGGTAGTGGAGACGTTCCCCACCCGCTACCTCCTGGCCGACGAAGTGGGCCTGGGGAAGACGGTGGAGGCCGGCCTGATCCTGCGGGAACTCTGGCTGCGGGGCATTGTCCGGCGCGCCCTCATCCTGGCCCCGCGCTCCGTCCTGCGCCAGTGGCAGGAGGAACTGTACGAGAAGTTCGCCTTGCGTGTCCCCATTTATGACGGGGCCGTCTTCCGGGACATCTCCGGGGAGACGTTCACCCCGGCCACTCCCAACCTGTGGGACGGGGTGGACCTGGCCCTGGTCTCCAGCCAACTGGTCAAACGGCAGGAACGGCGGGAGTCCCTGCTGAGCGCGCGCCCGTGGGACCTGGTCATTGTGGACGAGGCCCACCATGCCCGGCGGCGGGACTTTCAGGACCTGAGCCGGTACCGGCCCAACCGGATGCTGGACCTGTTGAACCGTCTCCAGGCCCGGACGCGGGGGCTTTTGCTGTTGACGGCCACGCCGATGCAGGTTCACCCGGTGGAGGTGTGGGACCTGCTCCGTCTGCTGGGCCTGAGCGGGCCGTGGGGGAGCGATGAGCGCGCTTTCCTGCGCTTCTACGAGCAGGTCCGCCTTCCGCCCGACGGGGTGGACTGGCCCTTTGTCCTCCGGATGGCGCGCGCCGAACGGGAGGCCGGGGAGGGGCGCCCGGACCGGTCCCTGGAGGAGCGCCTTCGGCGGGAGTTGGGGCCGGTGGACGGGGAACGGGTCCACCGCCTGGTGGACGAAGGGGATGTCTCTTCGCTGCGGGCGCTGTCGCCGGAGGCGAAGGGGTGGGCGCTGGCGCTGGTCCGGCAATCCACGCCGCTGACCCGGCGGGTCTTTCGCCACACCCGTGCGTTGCTACGGGATTACGCCCGGCGCGGCCTTCTCCATGAGCGGATTCCTGAGCGGGACCCCTGCCTGGTCTGGATACCGATGCGTCCGGAGGAGCAGGCGCTGTACGACCGGATAGAGGAGTACATCACCCGCTTTTATCGCCGCTACGAGGGGGAGCGGAAGGGGTTGGGGTTTGTGATGACGGTATACCGCCGACGGCTGACCAGCAGTCTCTATGCGGTCGGCCGGAGTCTGGAGCGGCGGCTGGCCTTTCTGCGCGGTCGGGCCGACCTGGGGCTGGAGGAGGACCTGGAGCAGGATGCGCTGAGATGGGATGTAGACGAGTGGGACCTGGCGGACCGGTCGCTCTTCCAGGACGAGGTGGCCTATCTGGAGGACTTTCTGGGGGAACTCTCCCGGCTGGGGAGTCCCGATTCCAAAGTGGAGCGTCTGCTGAAGGACCTGGAGGAGATTTTCCGGCGGTGGGAGACGGTGCTGGTCTTCACCCAGTACACAGACACGATGGACTTTCTGCGGGAGCAGTTGCGGGCGGGGTACGGGCGTCAGGTGGCCTGTTACAGCGGTCGGGGCGGGGAACGCTGGGACGGGGTGATGTGGGTGCCGGTGGGGAAGGAGGAGGTGAAGAACGATTTTCGGGAGGGGAATATCCGGATTCTTCTCTGCACCGATGCGGCCAGCGAGGGGCTGAACTTCCAGACGTGTGGGGTGCTGATCAACTACGACATGCCCTGGAACCCGATGCGGGTGGAGCAGCGGATCGGGCGGGTGGACCGGATCGGTCAGCGGTATGAAACGGTGGAAATTCGCAATTATTTTTACGAGGGGACGGTGGAGGCGCGGGTGTACCGGGCCCTCTCCCGTCGTATCCGGTGGTTTCAGGACGTGGTGGGAGCGCTGCAGCCGATTCTGACGCAGGTGGAGGAGGCGATAGAGGCGGCGGCGATGGCGCCGGTGGCGGAACGGGAGAGGGAACTGCAGATGCAACTGGCCCGGATAGAGAACGGGCTGGAGAAGGTATCGGAGGGGTGGGACCTGGACGAGTGGGCGGGTCGTTTACCGCCGGATTTGTCCGGTGGGGCGACCGGTCCGGTCTCCCTGGCAGAACTGGAGGAGGTCCTGACCTCCCTTCCGGGCCTGCGGGGCCGTTTTCGGCCGCACCCCCGGCTGGAGAAGGTGTACTGGCTGCGGGATGAGGAGGGCCGGGAGGTCGCGGTCACCTTTGATCCGGCCGTCTTTGATGCCCACCCGGAGACGGTGCAGTGGCTGACGTTTGGGCATCCGTTGCTGGAGGGATTACTGCGGCAGGTGGTCGGGAGGGAGGTCGGAGAAACCGTCTTGGGCCCCCTGCTGCGGCTGGAGGCGAAATCGCCTCTGGAGCGGGTGGGTTACTACGTGCTGGAAGGGGGACGGCCCCGGCCGGTTGGGCATCTGTCGGAGGTCCGGCGCGTTCTGGAGAGTTCGGCGTTGGGGGGCTGGACGGAGGAGGCGGTGGAGGCGGCCTGTCGGGATTTCCGGGCGCGGGTAGAGGCGGAGTGGGAGCGACTGCAGCGGGGCTGGCAGCAACTGCAGCAGGCGCGGGAGGGGGCGCGGGCGGTTCGGGCGGCTCGCCTGCTGGTCCAGGCGGCGCTGGTGGAACTGGCGCTGGGGCGGCAGCCGGACCTCTGGGGGCAGGCGTCCTACCCGACGTCGTTTGATCGGGAGGCCGTCCTGGGTCTGCGGCGGCATGGGTATCCCTGGACGGCGCTCCTGCGGCTGGCGCAGGGGGAGATAGAGCCGCCGTCGCCCACGGACCCCTTCTTCCTGGAGATTCAGGGGGAGGGGCCGGAGCAACTCCGCCGGCGGTGGGAGCGACTGCGCCAGCAGGCGGAGGAATGGCTGGAGGAGGCGGGGCGGTCAGGTTAGGTCTTCCACGTCTCTGTATCCCCAGGCGACCTGCCGCAGCCGGAAGGCCAGTTTCTGGAAGACGTCGTCTATCGGGATGAGGACTGGTCGTTCTTCCTGGACGATTTCGCCGGGGGAGGGCGGAAGGAAACCCAGCCGGAACCAGCGCATACCCGGCTCCATCTCGGCGATGTCCGTCCAGGTCAGGATGCGCAGGCTCAGAGCCATGTCGTAGAACCTTTTGGCCTCTTCGGGTTGGTCCGTTGCCTCATATACCCAGGCCACCAGGAGCGGGTTATCCATCTCTCCTCCCAGCCGGATGACATCCTGCAGGAGGGGGATGGCTTCTTCCCGGTTACCCTCTTTCCAGAGGCACTCGCCGATGCGGAGCAGGGCCATCGCGTAGAAGTGGGGATGTCCGGCCTGACGGGCGGTCTCTGCGGCCCGCTTCCAGGCGGCCAGAGCGCTCTGGGTTTTCCCCTGATCCTGCAGACAATCCCCGTAAAGCCGCCAGATTTCCGATTCGGCGGCCTGCCCCTGGGCCAGTTCCATGGCGATTTGGTACTCTCGCTCGGCCGTTTCCCAGTCCTTTTTGCGCCAGGCCAGTTCAGCAGCTATCTCGGCCCACAGCATCCAATAGAGGGGCTCGTGGCCGAGGACGGGCAGGACTTCTTTCATTGCGGCTTCAGCCTGGTCTAACTGGCCCAGTTGGGCCAGGATACTGGCCCGGAGCAGGGCGCTGGGGATCCAGGCTCTGCGGATGCCGGCCTTCTGGGCCAAAGCCATCCCCGTTTCGCAGAAGGCCAGGGCGGCCTGGGGCTCGGTGGAACGGATCAGTGCGCCCATTCGCCAGGCGATCTCGGCGGCGGGCCAGAGGGCCCAGGGGATGCTTTGCCGAAGGGCGTTCTCCAACAACTGCAGTGCGATCAGATAGCATTTCTGGGCCGTATCCATATTTCGGGTGGCTTCTGCAGCGGCTCCGCGCAGGTGCCAGAGGAGATAGAGTATCGGGTCTAAGGGAGAGGCTTCCTCCATCCAGGATTCCCATTCTTCTCTCCAGAGCAGGCTGTTGGCTTCGGCGATGTGTCCCAGGATGAGGCAGGCCTGAGCTTCTATGAGCATGGCCTGTCTCCGGCCGTGAGGGGAACGGATTTCTTCGGCCAGGGTGCGGGCCTGGCGGGCCAGTTCCAGCGCCTCCCGGATCATCCCCGTCTGCATCCACCAGTCGGCGCAGAGGAGGTGGATTTCCATCCGTTCGGAGTCGTGGGTTGCCAGTTTCTGGGCGGCCTCCCACCACTGGCGGAGTTCTTCCCGGCGGAACTGGAGGGCCAGGAAGGGGCCGGTTCGGCGGAGGTATTCCAGGACCCACTCTCTTCGGCCCAGGCTCACGGCGTACTTGAATCCCTGGAGGATGTAGGGGAGGTGCTCCTCCCAGAGGCGCTGGGCCTGCCGGGTCTCTCCCTGGAGCCAGAGGTGGTGAGCCTGAGTGGTGCGTTCTCCATAGTAACCGGCGAAGCCGGTCATCCATTGTGCAAACTGCGCCCGGTCTTCATCGGTCAATTGGTCCCGGGCATACTCCACCAGGAGAGCGTGCATCGTGTACCGTTCCCCGCCCTCGCTGCGGGCCAGTCCCGCCCGTACCAGTTCCAGGAAAGCTCTCCGCACCCGTCTCTCTTCCCATCCGAGTACATAGGCCACGACTTCCCCCGGGAACGGCTGGGGGAATCCCACCAGGAAGCGGAAAAGTTTCTTTCCGTCCTCGGAAAGCCGTTCATAACTCATCTGGAAGGCGACCCGGACGTTCTCCCGTTTCCGTTCTCCGATTTCCAGGGTGTCCATCAGGTGGGCCTGTAATTCTTTCACGACCGGCCGGAGGCTGCCGTGCCAGAAGGCGAGACGTCCCAGGATGTAGAGGGCCAGAGGGAGGCCGCCCACGGCCTCCACCACCCAGCGGATTTCGGGTTCTCCCACATCTACTGCCGGGTGGTCTCGCAGGAGCAGTTCGCGCCCTTCTCCCAGGGGCATTGGGTCCAGGGGGAACTGAACTTCGGGCCCGCCAATGTCGCTGCGGCGGGTGGTGACCAGCAGTCCGCCGTTGGAGACCAGCCCGGTCCAGCGTTCCAGGTCCACCTCTTCAGCGCCGTCCAGGATGAGGAGAGCCTGTTTTCCTTTCAGGGCATGGGTGGCGGCTCTCCAGAGGTCTTCGGGCTCCGTGCTTCCTTCGGTACCCCGAAGGTCTCGGAGGAGCCGGGAGATGGCCTGCCGTTCGTCGCCGTTTTCCAGGTCCAGCCAGAAGATTCCGTCGGGGTATCGCTGCCAGAGGGGGCGGGCGTGGTGGGCGACGTGGGCCACCAGACGGCTCTTGCCCACGCCGGGGAGCCCGCGGACCACAACGAGGGTGGGGGTGGTTCTTCGGTCCGTCAGGCGGGCCAGGAGGGTGGCCTGTTCGCGGGAACGGCCCACGAAATGGCCTTCTTCAGGGAAGAGGGGGACGCCGAAGAGCAGGCACTCCCGACGCATCCAGGAGAGGGCCTCTGTCAACTCCTCTTCGGAGAGGACCCAACCGGTTTGGTGAAGGGCCTGCTGGAGTTGTTCAGGGCTTTCGCAGGCCCGTCCCAGGAAGCGGGCCAGGCGAAGGCGGCTTTCCCGGGCCAGTTTTCGGGGTTTTTGTGCGTTCATTGCTCGGGTCAGTGCGGATCGGTCAATGCCGGTTGCCTGGGCCATTTCCCGGATGGAGCGGAATCCGAAATACCGTTGGAGGTTCAGGAGGGCAGTAGCGCTGTCGGTCATTTTCCTGTTCTTTTCGGAGGATGGTTCAATTTTCCAGGGAAATATGTTGACACTTTTTGCACCTTGAAAAAATCAGGCTGGCTGGACGGCTGCGGCGGGGCGCACCAGTCGGTCCAGGACTTCCTCCAGGGAAGGGGCATCCGCCACTCCGGCCAGTTCCAGAGGGCTGTGCCCGGCCCGCTTGCCCCGCTCAAACTGGTGATGATTCCAGAACAGTTGCAACAAGGGCAGCAACCACCGGCACATCCCCCGGTGAATCGGCAGGTACGGGCGCAGCCAACTGTGCAACGATTCCGCCAGACTGGAGGAACGGTGGAACAGACCCAGGATGTCCCAGATCACTCTCACGACAGCCTGCAGCTCCTGGGGGATGTCCGCAGCCACGTCCAGGTTCAATGTAGGTAACCCCCCAGGTGGTGCCGTCCCGGGACTCATCGGGCACCAGGTAGACCACCAGGAACGAGCGTCCGTCCACCACCGTCAGGCACGGCTGTCGTCCCTGGAAAATCTCATCAGCCTCACCCAGGATGGGCAGGGGTACGTAGAGACTCCCGTTCTCGGTCTCTGCCTGCGCTCCTGCGGCGGTGAGCGTCTGGCTGATGTAGCCCACCGGGCGGGTGACGCCCAGGAGCAGTCGCAGCCCCAGGCGGATGCCGCGCACCGTTTCGGGCAACATCGGGAAAGCGATGATGAATCGGTCCACCAGGGTTTTGTCCACCGTCAGTGTGGGGGTCTGAGTGGGCCGACCCGCCGGGCGGGGCGTCAGGGCGTTCACGATGGCCTCCCACGCCCGGTCGCGGAGCCGGTAAAGCAGGTTACGGGAAACCCCGTGCTGGCGGGCCAGTTGGGTGACCAGCCCTCACTGGCGGTCCGGGAAGGGAATCAGTATCCGCAGTGCGGCATCAGCGCGCTGCTCGGCGGTGAATTCGGGGACGTGATACGCTGCCATCGTCATCTCCCAAGCGAAGAATGGATGGCTCCATTTATCCCCTAATTCGCCCATTTTGTCAAGACGGCGGGGTTGTTAAAGTGTCAACATATTTTGAACCATCCCCCTTTCGGGGTTTCTTATCCAGGGAGGAGCAGTTGGTCTTCTCTGGGATTCTGGCGGG
>JAPYWT010000489.1 GCA_028276215.1 Thermoflexus sp.
ATCCCCGGCCCCCATTCGGTCCACAATCGGGAGGATCTCGTAGACGGGGGCGGTGTAGAACCCGTCGGGCTCCCAGAGGGTCGCGGTCCAGGTGTGGTGACTGGCCGAGCGGACGCCGCGCCGGGTGATGGCGATCAGCCGCAGGGCCGGGAAACGACGGGCCAGTTCGCCGCTCACGGCCCGGTTCCCCTCCGTCCCCTCTCCGGCATCCAGCCCGAAGACGGCGGCCAGACTCCCCGGATTGCCGATGAGCACGTCGCAGAGAGAGACCAGTTCGGTCATCACCTCTTCGGGGGAGCGCCCCCAGTCCCACAGCCGCCCCCGGTAGTTCAGGTCGCAGGAGACGGTGAGGCCTGCCGCCCGCGCCGCCCGTACTGCCTCCCGGCAGGTCCCAGCGGCAGACGCGGAGACCGCCGGAGAGATGCCGCTCCAGTGGAACCAGGCGGCATCGGCGAAGACTTCCGGCCAGGGAATCCTCCCCGGTTCCAGCATGGCGAAGGCGGAGTGGGCGCGGTCGTAGAGGACGGTGTCGGGCCGATGGGCGGCCCCCCGTTCGTAGAAATAGAGCCCCAGACGTCCGCCGCCCCAGACCACATGCTCCAGGCCGACGCCGAACTGGCGCAGGAAGCGGGCGCAGGCCCGCCCCAGGTCGTTCTCTGGCAGTGCGGTGACGTGTTCCACCGGCACCCCCCACTCGGCCAGCGCCACCGCGATGTTGGCCTCGCTCCCGCCGAAGGTAACCTCCAGTGCATGGGCTTGCCCCAGGCGCAACCGGCCCGGCGGGGAGAGTCGCATCATCACCTCGCCGAAAGTCACCACCTTGCCCGGCCGGTCAGGTTTCATCCTCTATCCACCCCAGTTCGCGCGAAATCTGCCGGGCCGTCGCCTGGACCAGCGGGACCAGTTCCTGGATGCGCTCGTCGGTCAGGTAGATGACCGCGCTGGAGATGCTGACGGCCGCCACCCCCCGCCCGGCCCCGTCCCGCACTGGCGCGGCGACGCAGCGGATGCCCGGCTCGTTCTCCTCCAGGTCCAGCGCATACCCCTGCCGCGCGACGCGCGCGATCTCCTCCAGAAACCGGTCCGGTTCGGCGATGGTGCGCTCCGTCCGCCGAAGGCCCGGGACGAAGGCCCTCAGCCACTCCTCCGGCGGCAGCGTGGAGACCAGCGCCTTGCCCAGGGCGGTGGACTGGGCCGGGACCCGCGCGCCGATGTACGAGGCCATTTGCAGTTCCCGCTTCCCTGGCACTTTGTCAATGTAGACAACTTCGGTCCCGTCCAGAACGCCCAGGTGGACCGTCTCGCGGGTGGCCTCGGACAACTCTTCCAGGTAGGGACGGGCCAGCGAGGGCAGGTGCAGCCCGGCGTGGGCGCGGAAGCCCAGTTCTATCAGCCGGGGCCCCAGGCCGTACCCGGCCCGGGGGGAGTGGCGCAGGTATCCGGCCCGGACCAGGGTGCTCAGCAGGCGGTGGGCCGTACTGCGGCTGAGGCCGACGCGGGTGCTCAGCCCCTCCAGGTCGTGGACCCCCTCCGCCACCGCCTCCAGAAGCGCCAGTGCCCGCAAAACCGTCTGGGCGTTCTCCATATTCACGTTTTACGTTTCACGTTTCACGCTTTACGTATTCCGCAGGCCTGCCCGGTTCCAGGATTTGGACGCCCAACCCCTCGGCCCGGAGCGAGTCCGCCCAGGCAGATAGCGCGGCCTGCACCCGGTCGGCGTTCTCCATTTCTATCCGGATACCGGCCCTCCGGTCCAGCCACTTTCCCGCGCAGTGGAGATGCAGGGGGACGGTCCAGCGGGGGCGGAGGGCGCGGGCCAGAGCGGCGGCCTCCGGCAGGGACATGCCGTCATTGCCGAAGAAGGGGTAGTGGGCGCAGGCGGCCTGGACCAGGGCCACATCCAGGGGGAAGGGCGAAAGCGCGGCCCGGAGCGCGGGGGTCCAGCGGGTATCGCCGCTGAAGTAGACGCTCTGGCTGCCGGCGACGACAAACCCCACCGCGTCGGAGGCCAGGGGATGCTCGGCGGGGACGGCGTGGATGGTGAGGGGGCCCAGAGGGGTCGTTTCGCCGGCCCGCAGAGGGACCGTCTCCCGCACCCCGGCCCGCCGGGCCTGCCGGGCGACCCCCTGGGAGCCGATGACCGCGCATCCCAGACGCCGGGCCAGCGTCAGTGCGGGCTCATCCAGGTGGTCTATGTGGTGATGGGAGACCAGCAGCGCGTCCAGGGTGGTGATCTCTTCGGGGGAGAAGGCGGGAGGAAGGATACGGGGAGCCAGGCGGCGTTCCAGCCAGGTGCGCGGGCCAAACCAGGGGTCGGTCAGGAGAGCCAGCCCGTCCAGTTCTACGAGCACGGTCATGTGGCCGATGAGGGTCAGGCGCATACGCGGCCTCCTTTTCCGGGGGAGCAGTCCCAAAAAATGGGAGTTTATTTCACTAAGTGGGATTATAACGCAGAATGCGGATTTGTCAAGGGGACATGCAACGGGGGTGTGTCCCAAAGTTGTAGGACAACTGCTCGCAGTTGTCCTACAAAGCGGCAAAGTCCGACAGGATTGGGACACACCCTGCAACGGGTGATTGTTCAAAATTCGGCAAAGGG
>JAPYWT010000122.1 GCA_028276215.1 Thermoflexus sp.
CGTTGCAGTTTGTGGCTCAATTGCGCCCTTTTGCTGATTTTTTGGTTTTCCTTGCTGGCTGGAAGCCGGGCTCTTTCATTTGCTATGGACGAACCTCTTCATATTGCAGCCGGTTATGCTCTCCTGGCGCGCGGAAAAACAGCCTTCTGGGTGTTTCCCAAACATGGCCATCCTCCGCTATTCAACTTGCTGGAATCTGTTCTGGTCTATCTTGAAAAACCCTTTATCCCTGTAGAAACGTTCTCCGGCTGGGGGGAAAATTTTGTAGAATACACTGCCTCATTTCTCCCCTATATACAGCCAATGGAACGTGCGGAAATTCTCAGCCGGGTGCCGGTTATGCTGATGAGTCTCCTGCTGGTGGCATTGGTCTACCGATGGACAGTCCGCCTGACCCGTGCTCCCCTGGCAGGCTTCCTGGCCGTCATCGTACTGACTTTTGATCCTCTCCTCCGAGCCCACAGCCGGTTTGCCACGACCGACTTGGGTGTCACGCTGATGGCCCTCGTCGCCGCGTATGCTACCTGGCAGTGGTTTCAGGTCCCCTCCTGGTCCAGGGCGGTGGTTCTGGGGCTCTGCCTGGGCTCCGCACTGGTGACGAAGTTCTCATCCATCCTGTACATTGCCTCATCGGGTGTGACGATCCTCTGGAAATTGATCACCACTCGACGGTGGGAACACGGGGCTCAAGGAGCAATTTCGTTCATTGTGGCTCTGCTGGTCCCCTGGGCATTCTACGGGTGGGAAACGGGACGCGTAGCCAATTTTCCCCTCCCTGTCCCAGCCCCTTTGTACTGGCAAACTCTCCTGGATGTCAACCGGAGCGCGGGAGGGAGAATTTTTATTGCTTTCGGAGAATTGCGATTTGGCTCTCACTGGTGGTACTTTCCCCTCAATTTTCTGATCAAGAACCCGATCCCCTGGCTGATCGCGGTGGCCTGGGGAGGGCTGAGCCTTCTGAAAGCAAAAGTACGATGGCAAACCTGGATCCCGGTGGCGGTCTATCCCGCTATCTATGGCACTGCCGCCATGGTTCAGGGAATGAATGTCAGTTACCGCCATTTCCTGCCCGTCCATCCCTTCCTGGCGATGTTAGCCGCATATGGGGTGTGGCGGGATATCCGGAGAAAGGCGAGGTATCTCCTGGCGATGTGGTCCCTTCTGGGCCTCTGGTACATTGGGGAGACGTCCCGGATTTTCCCGGATGAACTGGCCTATTTCAACCAGTTGGTGGGCGGGCCATCTGGGGCTCCTCGTTACCTGGTGGACTACACCCAGGATTGGGGGCAATCTATGAAGCAGTTGAAGGCGTACCTGGATGCTCATCCCGGCCCGGAGCCCTATGTGGTCTACTACACTCACGTTCGCCCGGAGTATTACGGGATTCGTTATCGCTCCCTTTCCCCTTCTCCGGGAGCGACCCATCAGGTGACGCCCTTTTATCCCCAACCTGGGCGGTATGCCATTGGCATTGCGACCCTCTACGGTCTGGTGGGGCGGGATCGGATGGAACTGGAGTGGTTTCGCCGGGCCATTCCTCGGGCGATGGTCGGGCACGCCTACTATGTGTATGAGGTCAACGATCAACCCCGGTGGCTATTTCAATGCTCAACGCCATCCCCTCCCCTGGATGCCCAGGCCATCAGCCGGGGGTTTGCTTCTCCCAATCTGCGGGTGGGTACCTTTGACTGCAGCCACGGGTGGCTGTATCCGGATGGGGGGAACAGCCTGGGGGTGTATGCTCTTCACGGTCATTTGCTTCGTCAGCCGAAGGAGTTTCTGCCTCCCGGCCTTCGTCCGGAGCCGACGCCGTCCGATCTTTTCATTGTCCGGCACTTATCGGATGCCCGGCTATCCTACTGGCAGTCCTTCTTTGGGTTGTTGCCGGCCTTTGCTCTGTATGAGCGAGGGGCAGGGCCGGCCCTGCAAATTCCTGCTGGTGAGTTGGGTATTGGGACTGCGGAGAATCCTCTTTCGGCCACCCCGGTGGTGGACCGGCCTGTTCGTCTTGGGGGTCCTTTGGCGTTTCTGGGGGCCGGGGTGTATCGGGACGGCCAGGGTCTGGATGTGGAGACCTGGTGGCAGGTCACTGAGGGGCCGATTGCCCGACCGTTCTCCATTATGGGGCATCTGCTGACCCCAAGCGGGGAGGTGCTGGGGGTATCGGATGGATTGGCAGTCTCGCCGGTGGAACTTTTCCCGGGTGATATTCTGGTGCAGCGGCATCGGTTTGATGGGGTGACGGGTGAGGAGTTTCTTCTCCGCACCGGTGCCTACTGGCTGGATACGATGGAGCGCTGGCCAGTCGCAGGGGAGCCAAGCGCGGATGCCGTCTTCATCCGAATCCACGCCAACCCATTCCCTTCAGAGGCGAGATGAGCAAGAACATCGGTTCCGGATTTATATGGATTCTCCTGGCCTTCCTGGCGCTGGGCCTGGTGTATGGCCTGGTGGTTCCACCCTTTGAGAATCTTGATGAAATAGAGCACTTCGGGGTGATCCGGTATATCGCGGATACGGGCCACCTGCCAGTGCATGGCATTCCCGCAGCACAGATGTACCATTACCGTCAGGAAGCATCCCAGCCTCCCCTCTACCACCTGCTCTCTGCTGGACTGGTCCGCCTTCTGGGCCTCCGGGCCGATGACACCGAAGCCTATTTGCGCTTCAATCCGCGGGTGGCCTGCGGCCCCAATGCGCCCTTCCTCTACGACAACCGGGCCATTCTCTACCACAATCCCCACCTGAACCATTTCCCCTGGCATGGCGCTCTCCGGATGCTGCATCTGTTGCGGTTCTGGTCCACTCTTCTGCAAGTTTTAACTGTCGTGGGAACGTACGCGCTGGCGCGCCGGGCATTTCCTGACCGTCCCGGGATTCCCCTCCTGGCAACGGCAATTGTGGCGTTCAACCCGCAGTTTCTGTTCGTCGCCAGTGGCGTCAATAACGACAACCTGGTGACTCCCCTGGCGACCTGGGGTCTGTATCTGGTGTTGCGCCTCTGGCAGGAGGGCCTCTCGGTCCGGCGCGTTATCGGGCTGGGCTTCCTGATCGGACTGGCAGGCCTCTCCAAACTGAGTGGCTGGCTCCTGGTTCCCCTCGCTCTGGGCGTGATTCTGCTTCGTGCTCTCCAGCTCCTCCAGAGAGAGACTAACCGCTCTTCTTCCCAAATTGGTCATTGGTCATTGGGTCATTGGTCATTGGTCATTAGTCATTCTTTTTTGGTGATTCTCCCCGCCCTGGCCCTTTCCGGCTGGTGGTTCTGGCGCAACTGGCGCCTCTACGGTGACCCGACTGCGCTGGCCCCGATGCTCCAACTGGTAGGCCTGCGGGGATCGCCCATCTATCCGTGGAACGAGGCCGGGCTGATGTTCCGCTCCTTCTGGGGGCAGATTCCCTGTTCCTTCTACCCGGCTGGTTTCTATGTCCTCTACGCTCTCCTGACCGCGCTGGGGGCCATCGGTCTGGCCTGGGGATGGCGTCGCCTCGCCACAGGGGAGCGATGGGCCGCTGCTCTCTGTGCAGCCTGGTTTCTCCTGGTGGTGGCCGGGTGGATACGGTGGGACCTGATCACCCCCGCACCCGGTGGCCGCCTCCTCTTCCCCGCCCTTCCCGCCGTTGCCCTTCTTCTGGCCACCGGCATCTCTTCCCTCATTGGTCATTGGTCATTTCGTCATTGGTCATTTCGTCATTGGTCATTTCGTCATTGGTCATTCCCCCATCGGTCATTGGTCATTGGCTTATGGGTCTTTCTTTTGTCCCTTTCGGCTCTCTGGACTGTCGCCAGCATCCTCCCCGCCTTCTATGCCCCACCTCCACGCTATCCGGATGCGGTAGCGGTCCGTCCCCAGCATCGGGTGGATGCCCATTTCGGGGACTCTATCCGCCTGCTGGGCTACGACCTTCAGACGCGCGAGGCGGAGCATTTTCTGGACATCACCCTCTACTGGCAGGCCGCTGCGCCAATCCCCGAGGACCACATCATGGCTCTGCAACTGGTCTCGCCAATTCCCGGAGATAATACCCTGCGCTGGACTTACGACTCCTGGCCGGGGCACGGTAATTACCCCACCTCGGCCTGGCGGCCCGGCGAGGTCATTCGGGACCGCTACCGGTTCCGCCTGCCCGCCGCTGACTTTCTGACCCAGGCCTGGGACCTGCAGGTGGTCCTGTATGAACCGGAGAGGGGGGGACTGCCCGTTCGGGTGGACGAGACTTCGGTCGGGAACCGCCTGATTCTCCACCGGCTACGGCTGCCGGGGCGGGAGCCGGTCTGTCCGGAATCGGGTCGCCTGAGTTCCGACGTCCGTCTGGGGGAGAGCGTGGCCCTGACCCACGCCGAAGTGGTTCCAGAGACCGGGAGTATCCAGGTCATCCTCTGCTGGAAGAGTTTCGCCCCGCTGGACCGGGACTATCAGGTCTTTGTCCACCTCTACGACGCCTCCGGCACCCTGGTGGCTGCCGGCGACGGGCCGCCGATGGGCGGCGCGTTCCCTTCCTCCCTCTGGCATCCGGGAGATGTTGTCCTGGACATCCACCGACTGCCCGCGCGGGTAGAGGGCGGGCGCGTGGCTGTGGGGCTTTACCGGCTGGACGATGGCACCCGCCTGCCGGTGACTATCGGGGGAGAGCCGGTCCCCGATGCCGCCATTCCGATCTGGCCTGTTCGGCCGTGAGGTGACGTCTTATGAATGCTTCCCGAATGTCTGCTGTATTCCTTTTTCTTCTCCTATGGTTGCTCATCCTCCACGCGGCCGGAGCAATCTCTATGATCGTGGATGAAGGGATGCACCTGGCCAGCGGGTACGCGATTCTCCGGACGGGCGATTACCGGCTGGTGGAAGAGCACCCGCCTTTTGTCAAACTCTGGACTGCCCTCCCTGTACTGTTCGTGCCCGGTCTCTCTGACCCCCGGGAACTTCCGGCGTGGGAAGAGGCCCCAAACCGCCCGGACGAGAGTCTGGCGCTGCTCTCTGTGGCCCGGGATATCATTACATCGTACCGTCCTGTGGATCGCCTGATATTCCCTGGCCGCGCGATGGCGGGATTGTTGGCCCTTATCCTGGGAGCCGTTGTCTATCGCTGGGCGGCAGATCTGGGGGGCAAGTGGGGCGGGCTGCTGGCACTCCTTCTGTTGACCCTGGATCCCAACATTCTGGCTCATTCCGCCGTGGTTGGGACCGACCTGGGAGCGGCCGCAACGATGGCGGCGAGCCTCTTTCTTTTTGCTCGCTGGTTGCGCCAACCCACAACTCTGCGCCTGGTGATCACCGGGATTGTGTCGGGCCTCGCACTGGGCACCAAGACATCGGCCATCCTGATATTGCCGACGGTGTTTCTGATCGGGATACTGATGTATCCCCGGCGCTGGCCCGCTCTGCTGGGGCTTCTGGGGATAGCCGGATTGACGCTCTGGGCCCTCTATCGCTTTGAAGTTGGTTACATTCCCGGCACGGGCATCTTCTGTCCAGCGCCCAGCCACGCGATTCCCTTTCTGCGCCTGCGTCGCCATATGACCGACGGCCATCCAGCTTTCCTGTTGGGGGAGAACCGGATGCACGGATGGTGGTACTACTTTCCTGTCGCTTTTGCTCTGAAAACGCCTCTTCCCACCTTGCTGTTTCTGGCAATCGCGCTCCTCTCTCCGCTTTTTCTTCGCCCCCGGCGTTTCCCGAATATGGCTCAGGGCCTGCGAACATGGGGGCCGATCGTTTTGTTCCCACTCATGTACGGTATCAGCACTCTCTTCAGTCCTCTGAACATCGGCTACCGCCATCTCCTGCCGGTCCTCCCGTTCCTCTTCGTCCTTGTGGGCCGTGCCCTGTGCACCATCCACCACACTTCACGTTTCACGCTTCACGTTTCACGCTTCACGTACTCCGCCCTCCTGGCCTGGCTGGCCCTGGGCACTCTGCGCGTTGCCCCCCACTATCTGGCCTACTTCAACGAACTGGCGGGCGGGCCGGACAACGGCTGGCGCTATCTGGCCGACTCCAACACGGATTGGGGGCAGGGCTACAAGGACCTGGCGCGATTTCAGCAAGAACGTGGGGTAGGTAAAGTCTACCTTTCAGCCTTTCTTCCCACCTATGACCCTGCTATCTACGGCGTGGTTTACGAGCCCCTGACTCCGATGTGGGGCAATACCCCTGCCGTTTTTCCCTCTCGCCTCAACCCACCCCCGGGCGATTACGTGATCAGCGCCACCACACTGGATGGCATCCCGCTGGTGGACCCGGAGATGTACGACTGGTTCCGCAGGCGGGAGCCGGATGCCCGTATCGCCCACGTTCTTTTCTACTACCACATCCCGCCCCAGGACCCGCCTCCGACCTGGGTGGCCCAGTGTACCGTTCCGGATGTGCCCCTTTCGCCGGAGGCGGTCGCCGAGGGCTTCGGTCGGGACGACCTTCGCCGGGTCTACTTTGACTGCACCCAGGGGTGGCTGTATCCCGCCGGGGGGGATGTGCCGGGGTGGTACGTTTTCTATCGGGATCCGGTGACGGAGACTCCCTTCGCCCGGTCCCATCTCTCTCCGGCCCGCCTCTCCTACGAACAGAAGCGGCGGAGTGGGACGCCACCTTTCCGGGTTTACGAATGGCCTGCCGGTGCGCGGGTCCCCGGCCTGTCCGTCCATCTCCTGCTCCCCGAGGGGATGTCTTCCCCTGTTCCGCTGGATGGCCCGCTGACTTTTCTGGGTGCCGCGGCCTCCCGTCAGGCGGACGCGCTGGAGGTGGAGACCTGGTGGCAGGTGACGGCGGGGCCGATTACCCGTCCCCTCTCCATTATGGCGCACCTGCTGACGGATGCCGGTGATGTGCTGGGCCTGGCCGACGGGCTGGGGGTCTCCCCGGTGATGTGGCAGCCCGGTGACGTCATTGTCCAGCGGCATCGGTTTCCTCTCCCCCAGGCCAGCGTCGGGCTCTATCTGCGCACCGGCGCCTACTGGCTGGACACGATGGAGCGGTGGCCCCTTGCCAGAACGCCAGAAGTGAATATCATGCTCATATCGTTACCCATAGGTAACGATTCAGCCGATTGAAATCGTCCTCCCTGGGCACTTCGTGCCGGGTGTCGGCCTTCGCCGACACTCTGCGGTCGGCG
>JAPYWT010000209.1 GCA_028276215.1 Thermoflexus sp.
GGCGAAGGCCGACCATCGGCCGCAGGCCCAGGAAGGCTGACTTCAGTCAGCGCCTGAATAGTTACACCCATAGATTCCAAATGGCGAGGAGATAGCCATCCCATGAAAAAACTGGTCTCTCTTCTGGGTCTCATCTTCCTGCTCGCCCTGATGGCGGGAGCCGCTTCGGTGGCCGCGCCGCCCCCGCCGGATCCCGGCCGTTCCCCCCTCTCCCCGGCCCAGGCGGGTGCAGAGGGCTGGTTGCCCGCCCCACCGATAGAGACCCAATCCTTTACTCCCAACCTGCTGGTCAACGGCAATTTTGACGACCCGGCGTATCCTTTCTATTGGCGGTATCCCAACCATTTTGTCGCCGGTGGCTGGATCCGCTGGTGGATTCACGGCACCGTCCTGCCAGAGTATGACGATGCGCGCGATAAGCGGCCGTACTACGATGGCGGTCACGCCCAGGTCTACTTCAAATGGGGGGATACGTATGAGGCGGGCATCTACCAGGTGGTCACCGGGCTGGCTCCTTGCACGCCCTACCGTTTCACGATGTGGGCTCGCAACCACTCCCTGGAGGGTGTTCTTCCCCATGCCCGCATCGGGCTGGACCCCCAGGGGACGCAGTTGACCCCCAGTGATGACGATTGTGCTGTCAAAACAGGCCTTCCGCCGCAGACCGTCTGGTCCCGGGAGCAGACGGCCCTTTTCACCTGGGAGGAACTCTCGGTGGAGGCTGAACCGCTGGGCAACCGGCTCACGGCGATTCTCTACGCCCATCCGGAACCGCCTCCCTACGGTGGCCCGTATTACTACGATACCATCTGGGACGCCGGGCGGTTGATCACAGGCACTTATCCGGGTGGCCGGTTGCCCGAACCCACTTCCTGGACACCTTCCGGGTTCATCACCAACATTGTCACGTCCACCGTGCTGAACACCCTGGTGATAGAATGGGACACCCTGGCTCCGGCCTCCACGCAGGTCTGGTACGAGATTCTCCCTCCGCCCTCCCCACCGATTTCGCCCACCGGGGCGTTCACTGTTTATCTCCCGCTGGTGATGAAGGCTCCGACCTTTACGGATGCCACCTCGCTGGATGTGACTCCCGTTACCCATCACCGCGCGGTTATTCCCGGTCTGCAGGATGGTCAGACCGTGCGGTTTGTGGCACTCTCCCGCCGGCTTCTGGGGGGCTCCTGTGTCACCGAAGTCTCCGCACCGATGGAGGTGACGGTCCACGTGCCGCCGCTGGTTCACGTCTATTTGCCGCTGGTGATGAGATGACGATATAACGTGCCAGGCACGTCCAGACGTGCCTGGCACGTTAGCATGGGCGATGATTCACCCAAACCGACTGCGGATTATACCCTGTTTGCTGCTCTGGCTATTTTTCAGCCAGGCCGTCCTCTCCATCCCCCATCTCTCCCTGACGGCCGATGAGCCGGTCCACATGGCCCAGGGGTATGTCTACTGGACGCGGGGGGATTTCCGGTTCGCGTGGGCGGTTGCCCAGCCGCCCCTGCCGGACGCGCTGGCGGGTATCGGCCTTCTGCTTCAGCCTGGACCAGCAGTAGAGGAATTGGATGGTTGGACTGGTGGGGACCATTCCCGGTTCGTTGTCGCCTTTCTCCGCTGGTATGGCCCCGGCCCGGCGCTGGAAGCGGCAACCTTTGTGGCCCGCTACCCCATCATCTTGGTCGCCCTGATCGGCGCCGCCTTTGTCTACCGCTGGGCCCGGGAACGGTACGGACGCAGAGCAGGGTGGGTGGCCCTGTTCCTTTTCACCTTTGACCCCAACGTCCTGGCCCATTCCGGGCTGGCCACAACGGATGTGCTGCTGATGGTCTGGGGCTTCGTCGGGGTCTACGCGGCCACCCGGTGGGCGGCAACGCGCTCGTGGAAATGGGGATTTCTCAGCGGCATCGCGCTGGGGCTGGCTCTGGCCTCCAAGACCTCCGGCTTCTTCCCGGTGGGGATTGTGGGCCTGCTGGGGATCACCTGGGCCCTGGAGGACTTTCGCCGCCAAAAGAGCATAGGGGTATGGCTTCGCTGGGCCGCGAGGCTGGCCGCAGTGGTCGGAATCGCCGTTCTGACCCTTTGGGCCTTCTACGGCTTTGAGGTCCGGCCCTACCCCTTTGCTACCCACTGGCTGCTGTGGCAGATGCTCCGGAAACACGCGGCCGAGGGCCACGCGGCCTTCCTGATGGGCCAGGTCGGCCATCACGGATGGTGGTATTATTACCCCCTCGCTTTTCTCCTGAAAACCCCATTGCCGACCCTCATCCTGGGGGGAATTGCCCTGATGGTCCTTCTGCGCTCACCCCGCAAAGGATGGCAGGACCGGGACCTCTGGCTGTATCCCCTTCTCTACGGCCTGACAACCCTTTTCAGCACCATCGCCATTGGCTACCGCTACCTGCTGCCCGCGCTCCCGTTTTTCTTCATCCTCGCAGGTCGCCTCGGCACCTCACCCACTCCACAGGCTGAAGCCTGTGCTACTCCACAGGCTGCAGCCCGGGTTACTCCACAGGCTGCAGCCCGGGCTACCTATCCCCTACTCCCTACTCCCTACTCCCTACTCCGTATCGCGTCCCTGGCCTGGCTGGCCCTGGGCACTCTGCGCATCGCGCCCCATTACCTGGCTTACTTCAACGAACTGGCCGGCGGCCCCTACGGTGGACACCGATACCTGGTGGACTCCAACCTGGATTGGGGACAGTCTTTTAAGGCGTTAAGAGATTGGTTCCGAGGCCAAAAGGATGCGAGGGTACCAATACCTTACGTCAGTTTCTATACCTATGCTGGCCCTGACCTGTATAATATTTTCCATAAGCCAATTCCGCCAGCACCATATACGCCTCTGGCGCTTCCCTCCCGTTTTGACCCCCCGACAGGACTTTACGTGATCGGTGCAACAACTTTGCAGGGTATCATGCTGAACGATCCGGATACCTATGACTGGTTCCGCCATCAGCAACCGATTGCCCGGCCGGGGATCGCCCTTTTTGTCTACCGGGTGCTCCCTCGGGACTCGCCGCCCACCTGGCTGGCCCAGTGCACCGTACCGGTGGCGCCGTTGACCCCCGAGGCCGCAGCCGATGGCTTCGGTCGGGATGACCTGCGGATGGCCTACTTTGACTGTACCGCTGGCTGGTTGTACCCCGCAGGCGGCCAGGAGCCCGGCTGGTTCGCTTTCTTCCGGGACACGGTTCTCAGAGCAGAACCTTTTCTTCAGCGTCATCTGGATAGCGCCCGTCTGAGTTACGAGCAACGCCGCACTGGGGCCCTCCCGCCCTTCACAATCTATGAACAGCCAGCCCGGGTGCTTCTACCGCGCTTTTCCTCTGATCATCGCATCCGGGTCGGAAGTTTAACCCTGCTGGGGTATGAAATCCCCGGCTTCCCCGCTCAGCCTGGACAGACCGCGGAGATAGACACGTGGTGGCAGGTAGAGGAGGTCCCCGCTCGCCCACTTTCCATAATGATGCACCTGGTCGGTCCGGGGGGAAATCCCGTCATCGTCAGCGACGGGCTGGCGGTGCCGGTGGACCAGTGGCGCCCCGGCGACATCATCGTCCAGCGCCATCGGTTGCCTATCCCGACTGATGCCCCCACCGGCGAGTACCAGCCCTTCACCGGAGTCTACTGGCTGGATACGATGGAGCGCTGGCCGGTGGAGATAGACGGAAAACCGGCAGGGGATCAGGTTCCCCTGCCGGCGGTGAGGGTATCCAGGTAGGGTGCGAACCGTGCTGGGGTTCCGGCGGGATGTTCCAATGCAGGTAGGCCAACTGCGAGCAGTTGGCCTACATTCGCAGGAAATGCCCGTTCGGTGGGATTATGGCGCGATGGTGAACTGCCCGATTTCCGACCGCCAGGTAACGCACTGCCCACCGGAGAGCCCGCGCGAGACCGCAATGAACTCGTACGTGCCGCCGGACACCAGACCGGTCAGGACGGCCTGGTGGCTGGTGGTGGGTGTCTTGTTCAGCGGCGTATATTGCCAGCCGGTCTGCCGCAGGACGATGGGCAGGTAGACCTTGTAGGGATACTCTGGCGGGGTGGGACCCGCTGGTACGGAGACCAGGCGGTAATATACCTGCCCCAACGCCGCGCTGGCCGTCGTCCAGGTCACGGTGGCGGTTGTCCCGGCCGTGATTACCGTCAGACTGCTGATGCCAGAGGGGTCAGGGAGATTATTCGGATCGTGGACCATCGGCGGCGTGGCATCCCAGAAGGACGCGCTGTCCCAGAGGATGCGGTGGGAGCGGCCGCCACTGGCGTCGGCGTAGGTGAACACGGTGATTTTGGTGCTCCATGCCTCCGCCATCACCGTCAGCGGCCCGTAGGCCCACTGGTACTTCTGGGCGGGCCCCCAGACGGTCGTGGTGGGGAAAGAGGTGTGGACGGCCGGGTCGGTATACGAGTTGGGATGCCACCCTACCCGGTCAATCCCGACCTGAAGCGCGGTAAGAGTGTCGTCGCTCCCCTCCGGCCGGGACTGGGCATAGATCTGGAAGCCGTAGACCAGACAGGGAGTGGTGGTATAGATGGGCTGGTAGATGCCAGCCAGGAATTTGCCCTGCCCGTAGGTGCGCATCTGCACCGCTTCCACATTCAGAACGTACGTTTGCTCAGGGTCGGGCTCCACAATGTCCGTCCCGTCCAGAAACCACAGCCGCCAGTCCTGCCGGATAGAGTCCGGGACGTTGTTTGAAATATTGTTATCATCATCCGGTAGCCAGGCACCCGAAGGGTAGGCGCTCTGATAACGCAGGTGGAACTCATACCAGTCGTGGTTGTCAAATCCGGGGTTGTGCAGAGAGGGTGCACTGGCAGCAACCTCAAGCGGCGGCGGGGGCTCCGCCTGAGAGATGCCGGAAACCAGGAGCAACAGTAAGACGGACGAAAGGATAATCGGTCCTGCGATGACGAAAGAGCGTTTCATATCTTGCCTCCTGATACGGAATGGTAGTCGGTTGTTGAGGGTAAGTGTACCGGAAAAACGGGAGTTGTCAAGACAATCTCTGACGGTCTCCTTGCTTCTGGCGGTTGCTCTGCTGATGGTCTTATTTGTCCAGACATTGGCCCATGCTCGCACCTCCTCCCTCACCTTTGACGAGGGACCCCACATCGCCGTGGGATACGCGTATCTGCGCACGGGCGACCTGCGCCTGCAGCCGGTCCACATCCACCCGCCCCTGGCCAACGTTCTGGCCGCTGCGCCGCTCCT
>JAPYWT010000037.1 GCA_028276215.1 Thermoflexus sp.
TGCGGCCCATCGCCTTCACCACCGCCTCCGCCAGTTCCTTCGTCCCCGGCATAATGAACGGGACGACCGGGACCTCCCGGAAGAAGGCCGCCTCGGTGGTGACCGGCAGGAACGGGAGCCCGCTCAGGGCCAGAATCGTCGCGTACGGCGCGTGGGCGTGGACCACCGCCTGCACCTCCGGGCGCGCCCGGTAAATGGCCGTGTGCATCGGCCACTCCGACGACGGCGCCGGAACGCCCTCGTCCAGCACGTTCCCCGCCAGGTCTATGCGCACCATCAGTTCGGGCCGGAGGTCGCCCTTGTAGAGTTGACTGGGGGTGATCCAGCACTCCTCCCGCTCCTCCACCCGCACGCTCACGTTCCCGCCGGTGGCGGTGATGAGCCCCAACTGGTAGAGTTCGTTAATGGCCCGGACCATCTCCGCGCGCGGGTCCTCCGGGGTATGCAGGCTAAAAGCCTGCGCTACACTGTGGCGCAGGCTGTCAGCCTGCGCTACGCCGGCCTCCTCCCGCGCCGCGGTATAGAGGCGGATCAGGTCCCCCTGGACCCGCTGGACCCCCATCGCGGTCCGGACGTCCCCGCTGAAGGAGAGTTTCCCGCTCATCGCCGCCTTCTGCCCGCTGAGGCGGCCGGTGAGGATGCTATCCAGCACCTCCGCCGTGGCCTTCATCCGGACCTCGGCGGGGGTCGGCGGCGCGCCCAGCCCGGCGACCACCTCCCCGTCCTGGAAGCCGATGTAGAACTCCAGCCCCACGTCGGTCATTGTGTAGTGGGTCATCACCCGCCGCCGGGTGGCGAACTCCCGCAGCGCCGGGTCGGCGACGGCCTTCTCGCAGAACCGGCGCACAATCTCCTCAACCCGATTGCGTATTGCGTGTTCCGTACTCATTGCTCCTTGCTCCGTGCGACCTGCGACCTGCTCCATGCGACCTGCGACCTGCTCCGTGCTCCCTGCGACCTGCTCCCTGCTCCCTGCGACCTGCAGGTCACTGACCGCCGGCCCGGGCCGCCCCTCCAGACTCTCCAGGACGCGCGCGTCGGCGGACCGGCGCGGGCCCGTCCAGGAGAACCCGTCCAGGGTCTGGGGGTTCAGAATGTGACGGGGCCGTTCCCCGACCAGCATCCGCCGCAGGTCCTCCACGACGATGTGGCCCTGGTGCGCGGCCACCTCGGCGGTGTTCCCTCCGATGTGGGGCGTGGCGATGACGTTGGGCAACCCTAACAGCGGGTGGTCCGACGCGGGCGGCTCCACGGAGAAGACGTCCAGCGCGGCCCCGGCCAGGTGCCCGCTCCGCAACGCCTCCACCAGTGCCTCCTCGTCCACCAGCGCGGCGCGGGCCGTGTTGACCAGGAAGGCCCCCCGCTTCATCCGGGCCAGCGCCTCCCGGCCGATGAGCCCGCGCGTCTCCTCGGTGACCGGCGCGTGGAGACTCACAAAGTCGCTCTGGGCCAACAGTTCGTCCAGGGAGACGGACTCCGCGTCGTAGCGCGCGGCGTCCTCCGGGCGGATGTACGGGTCATAGACCAACAGGCGGACGCCGAAGGAGGCCAGCCGTCGGGCGACCTCCCGCCCGACCGCGCCCAGTCCGACCAGGCCCACCGTCTTCCCCCAGAGTTCCCGCCCCAGGAAGGCCTCGTACGCCTGGCCCATGCGGGCCATGTCCCCTGCCTCCCCGCCGGGCTGACGGAGAAACCCGTCCGCGGGGATCAGTTTGCGCGCCAGCGCCAGCATAAAGGCCACCGTCAGGTCGGCGACGGCGTCGGCGTTGCGGCCCGGCGCATTGAGGACGGGGATCCCCAGCGCGGTGCAGGCCTCCACGTCCACGTTCACCGCCAGCCCCCGGCAGGAGACGACGACCCGCAGGTCGGGCAACTGTCGCAGCGCCTCCAGGTCCACCACGTCCACCTCGGTGATGAAGACGTGGACCCCCTGCAGGGCCTCCACCAGGTCGTCCCCGGTGAGCACCTGGAGCGTCTCCCGGTAGTTGGCGTAGGAGACGTCCCCCAGACGGCGGAGTTCCGCCAGACTGGCCTCGTCCATCTGCGCGGTGACCAGAATCCGGGGGCGGAAAGAGGGGACGGTCGGTCGGGCGGTCTGCGCGGCCATGGACTCCAGCACCCGTCCGGCGACCCGGTCGTGGGCCTCCGCCTGGGCCGCGCGCACGTCCTGCCACTCGGCATAGAGGGCCTGGTAGGTCCGGGCGGCCTCTTCGTTAGGCTCCACGGTGCGGACGCGCCCCAGCCGCGCCGCGCCCTCCGCCAGGTCGGCGAAGAGCCCCGCGCCCATCCCGGCGCAAATGGCCGCGCCCAGGGCTGTCCCCTCCGGGATTTCGGAGACCCGGACGGGCCGGCCCAGGACGTTGGCGACCAGTTGGGCCCAGAAGGGGCTGCGGGTCAGGCCGCCGGTCATCATGTAGCGCAGGCTGTCAGCCTGCGCCACGACTGCCGCAACCTGTTCCAGGTTGGCCCGCAGGACGAAGGCCAGCCCCTCCAGGACGGCCCGGCAGAGGTCGGCCCGGCGGGAGGAGGCGTCGCCGCTCAGGAAGGGGGAAAGGGTGATGCTCCCGAGGGGCAAACTCAGCGCGCGGGCGTTGAAGACCTGCCCGCCGAAGGTGGAGAGGATGCCCCCGGCGCCGGGCCGGGCCTGGGCCGCCTCCGCGACCAGCCGGGCCACCGGTCGGGGGGAATCCGGGAAGAGCAGGCCCGCCAGCCAGTCCAGCGCGTCCCCCAGCGGCCCTCCGTTGCTCTCCACGACCCACCGGTCCGGCAGGACGTGCAGGCCGGTCCAGAGGCGGGCCTCCGGGTCTATCACGGGCCGGTCGGCGACGCCCTGGACGGGCCCCGTCGTCCCGGCGACGATGCCCACATCGCCGGGGGCCAGCGCGCCCAGGGCCAGCAGCGCGCACTGGGTGTCCGCCCCGCCCACGGCGACGGGGACCCCCGGCGGGAGCCCCAGGTCGGCGGCGGCGGGCTCCGTCAGCGGGCCCAGATACTGGCCCGACGGCCGCAGGGGCGGGAGGAGCGCTGGGGGGAGGCCCCGACCAGTCAGCCAGTCCGTTATCCACTCCCGCCGGACCACGTCCAGGAGCAGGCTCTCCCCGGCCTGGGAGAAGTCGGTGGCCAGGGCGCCGCAGAGGCGGAAGGCGACCCAGTCGCTAAGGGAGAGCGCCACCGCCCCCTCCAGCCACTCCGGGTGGCGCGCGGCCAGCCAGGCCAGGCGGGGGGCGGTGAAAATGGGGGATGGCCAGCGGCCGGTGCGGGCGGCCAGCGCGTCGCCCTCCCGGGCGGCCATCTCCATCCCCTCGGCCGCGGCGCGGGCATCTTTGTTGGGGACGGCGAAGAGGACCTTCCCCTCCCGCACCAGCACCAGACTGTGGCGCATGGACGCGGCGGCGATGCCGGCCACGTCGGTCGGCGCGGCGCCGGACCGCCCCAGGGCCTCCCGGACGGCCTCCGCCAGCAGGCCCCAGTTGCGGTCGGTGTCAAAGTCGTATCCCCAGCCGTCGGGTGCGGGGGGATGCTCCCACCGCCGGACGGCGACGGTCGTCCGTCCGCTCTCCACATCCACCAGCAGCGCGCGGACGGAACCGCTGCCGGCATCCAGACCGAGCAGGTATGGGGGCATGGTTTTTCTCCTTATTTGTTAAAACCACGAAGGACACGAAGGTGCGAAGGTGAAACAAGAACATCATACCATTATCGGATAAATTGGCAAGAGATGGGGGTGTGTCCCCATTTCGTCAGGCCTGGCCGCTTTGTAGGACAACTGCGAGCAGTTGTCCTACAAAATAAGTATCCCGCTTCTTGACAAACCCTCTATCTGGGCATACAATTGTCAGTGGGGGGTGACAGATGTTCCTGGAAGAGTTGCTTCAGTCGCCGGACTTCGGGAGCGCCGTCGGGAATCTGGCCCGCCCTTTCCGGGAACATTGGGGATTGCCGAAAGTCCGCCAGTTGGGGCTGGTGGTGCCGGACGTGGAAAACGCGGCCGATGCGCTGGCGAAGCGGAACATCGGCCCGTTTTTCATTGCCGTGGGGGCACCGAGGCTCTGGCGGGAGCGCGGCCAGGAGCGACGGGTGCGTGGGAAGATGGCGCTGGCCCGATACGGGGGCGTGGAACTGGAACTGTTGGAGCCCCTGGAGGGCTCCGACTTCTACACCCCCAGCGTGGACCCCGAAGGGCGCCCCGTCCTCCATCACATTGGCTTTTTCGTGGAGGACGTGGACGGCTGGGCGGAGCGACTGGTCCGGGCGGGGTACCCCGTCTGGGTGCGGGGGCGGCTGGGCCTGGGGCCGCTGCGGACCGACTTCGCCTATATGGACACCGTCGGGGACGCGGGGGTGGTGGTGGAGTTCATCTGCTGGCGGATTTTCGGCCAGCGCTTCGTCCCCCCGGGCCCCGTCCTGCGGGCCGTCGGCGCCCTGGAGCGACGTCTGGGGTTCCGGCTGAGAGCGTAAGTCCCGCGACCTGCCACATCTGCCCTGCGACGGAGAGATATGGAATACAAAGACTACTACAAAATCTTAGGCGTTGACCGCAATGCCAGTCAGGACGAAATCAAGAAGGCCTACCGCAAACTGGCCCGCCAGTATCACCCGGACATGAATCCGGGGGATAAGGCCGCCGAGGAGCGGTTCAAGGAGATCAACGAGGCCTACGAGGTCCTCTCCGACCCGGAGAAGCGCCGCCGCTACGACCAGTTCGGCGCCGACTGGAGCCGCTGGCAGGCGCGCGGCGGCCCCGGCGGCTTTGAGGACTTCGCCCGCCAGTGGTTCGGGCAGGCCGGGCCGCAGGTCCAGTACGTGGACCTGGACGAACTCTTCGGGCAGGCCGGCGGCCTGGGGGACCTCTTTGAGTTTCTCTTCGGCACCCCGCGCGCCCGGCCGCGCGCCGGCACCCGCCGGACCGCCACCATGAAGGGCCAGGACGTGGAGATGCCGGTGGAGATCACCCTGGAGGAGGCCTTCCACGGCACCACCCGCCAGGTGGAGCGGGCCGACGGCCGCGTCGTCACGATCAAAATCCCGCCCGGGGCCCACACCGGCTCCCGCATCCGCTTCGCCGGGCTGGGCCAGCCGGGCCTCATGGGCGGCCCCCCGGGCGACCTCTACCTGAAGGTCACCGTCCAGCCCCACCCCGTCTTCCGGGTGGAGGGGAGCGACCTCTGGCGGGACCTCCCCGTGGACCTCTACACCGCCGTCCTGGGGGGCGAGGTGCCGGTGGAGACGCTGGACGGGACGGTCTCGCTGAAAATCCCGCCCGGCACCAGCAGCGGGACCAAATTCCGCCTGCGCGGGAAAGGGATGCCCCGACCCGGAAACGCTGAGCGCCGGGGCGACCTCTACGTCGTCGTCCAGGTCCAGGTCCCCCAGCGGCTGAGCCCGCGGGAGCGGGAACTTTTTGAGGAACTGGCCCGCCTGCATCGGGCCTCGCGGTCGTGAATTCACCGCAGAGACGCAGATAAACGGGACACGGATGGTTGCGAGCCGCCGAAGGCGGCGAAGCAATCTCCAGGCCTGGGGGGAGATTGCTTCGGCGGCCGTTGCCGCCTCGCAATGACACCGGTAGGTAATTGCGACCTGCGACATGTGCCCTGTGCTATGCGGATAAGGGGAGGAATTCAGATGGGAATCGCAAAGAGAGCGTTTGAAACAACCGGGGTAGTGGATGCTCATTCTGACCTGAGAGGTGCCCCTATGCGCCCTGCGACCTGCGACGTGCGACCTGCGACCTGCGACGTGCGACCTGCGACCCTGCGCCCTGCCTACCTGGGCGTGCTCCTCCTGCTCCTGGCCATGCTGGCCTGCTCGTTCCCTATCCCCACCCTGCCCCCCGAACTCCCCGGTTCGGAGACCGTCGCGCCGGCCTCCCCGCGGGTGCAGGTGGTCGTCGCCACGCCCACCCCGCTGCCGGACTCCCTGGTCGCCGAAGCGACCGCCGAGGACCTCCTGCTGGTCAACCTCTACGCGCGGGTCAACCCCGGCGTCGTCAACATAGACGTCGCCGCCGGAGCGGGAGATGAGGCCAGCGTCTTCGGCAGCGGCTCCGGCTTCCTCATTGACACCGGGGGCCACATCGTCACCAACAACCACGTCGTGGAGGGGGCCGACACCATCTGGGTCACCTTCAGCGACGGCAGCCTGCGGGAGGCGGAGGTCCTGGGGACCGACCCCTTCTCCGACCTGGCGGTCCTGAAAGTGGAGGACCTCCCGCCCGGCGCGGTGCCGCTGGAACTGGGGGACTCGGACAGCCTGCAGGTGGGGCAACGGGTCATCGCCATCGGCAACCCCTTCGGCCTCCAGGGGACGATGACGGTGGGGGTCATCAGCGCGCTGGGCCGGGTCCTGCCCACGGTCACCACGGCGACCGGCGGCTCCTTCTCCAACCCCGAAATCATCCAGACCGACGCGGCCATCAACCCCGGCAACTCCGGCGGGCCCCTCCTGGATTCAGCGGGACGGGTGGTCGGGGTCAACACCGCCATCCGCACCACCACCGGGGGCAATATGGGCGTCGGCTTCGCCGTGCCCGTGAACACCGTCAAGCGCATCGTCCCCCACCTCATCTCCGAGGGGACGTACCACTACCCCTACCTGGGCATCACCGCCGACAACCGCTTCACCCTGGCCCAACTGGCCCACGAACTGGACCTCCCGGTCACCCACGGCGTCCTGGTCTCGGCGGTGGAGCCGGGGGGACCGGCGGACCGGGCCGGCATCCGCGGGGGGACCCGCACCGCGCGCGTGCTGGGGACGACGGTCCAGGTCGGCGGCGACATCATCATCGCCATTGACGGCCACCCCATCCAGGACTTCAACGACCTGATCGCCTACCTGGTCCGGGAGACGGAGGTGGGGCAGGTGGTGACGGTGACCATCGTGCGGGACGGGAAGGAAATGGACGTCTCCGTCCGGTTGGGGGAGCGCCCTCGCTGAGGCAAGTGGGCAAGTGGGCAAGTATGCAAGTAGGCAGGTAAGCAAGTGGGCAAGTAGGCAAGTGGGCAAGTGGGCAAGTGGGCAAGTAACTGTCCATATCTTGCAAACCTGCCAGGGCTTATCAGCGCTCTAATTTTGTTCGTTCGTAGTCAGGCACGAAGCCCGGCGGAGTGCCGTTTGAGGCCTGCTCAACGCCACTTCGCTGCGCTTCGTGGCTCACTACGAGCATTTTCGTCAGAGCATTGATAAACCCTGAAACCTGCAACCTCGCAACCTTGCAAACTTGCAACCTTGCAAACTTGCAACCTCGCAAACTTGCAATCTTGCAGTCTCGCAAACTTTAACCGGAGGAATCCCGATGATAGACGAAACCGAACTGCGAAGTCTGGCTCAGTTCCAGGCCGAAACACCCATCCTGAGCGTGTATCTGGACGTGGACCCGACGCGGCATACCAGCGAGGAGTACCTGCTCTCGCTGCGGAACATGCTGAAGCAGGCGGAGGGTCAGGCGGCCCCGGAGGACATCCAGGCCGTACAGCGGTACTTTGAGCATGAGTACGACTGGTCGGGCCGGGGGGTGGCAGTCTTCTCCGGCGCGGCGGCGGATTTCTGGCGCGTCTACGTTCTGCCCCTGCCGGTGGCCTCCGGGGTGACCGTCGCCCGTCGGCCGTACATTTCCCCCCTGGCGGCTCTCCTGGATACCTACGAGCGCTACGCGGTGGCGGTGGTCAACCGGGAGGGCGTCCGCGTCCTGCTCTTCCACCTGGGGGAACCAATCCACGAGGAAGTCTTTGAGGGAGAGGAGGTCAAAAAACTGAAGCGGGGGCGGGGCTCCTCCGGCGGGGCGGAGCGCCGGGGCGGTGCCCCGTCCGGCAGCCGCCACATGGAAGAGGTGGCAATGCGCAACCTCCGCCAGGCGGCGCGGGTGGTGGAGCAGTTCTGGCGCCAGCACAACCCCCGGCATCTCATCCTGGCAGGAGCCGAACCCACCGTCTCCCAGTTCCGCGACCTGCTGCCCAAAGCGTTGCAGGAGCGGGTGGTGGGCACGATGAGCGTGGACCCGGGCGATACCGAGCGCGCGCTGCGGGAGCGCTCCCTGCAGGTCCTCCGCCGGGTGGAGGAGGAACGAGAGGCCGCGACGGTGGAAGCCGTGGTCACGGCGGCCGCAAAGGGGAAAGACGGCGTGGTGGGGCTGGATGAGACGCTCAGCGCGGCCCACGAGGGGCGCATCCGCACCCTGGTCGTCCTGCGGGACTTCCACGCCCCGGGCTACCGCTGCACGTCCTGCGGCTATCTGACGGCGCAGAATCCCGGCGCCTGCCCCTTCTGCGGCGGCACCTTCGCCGAAATCCCCGACGCCGCCGAGGCGGTGGTCACCAAAGTGGTGGAGGACGGGGGGGAGATAGAGGTGGTGGACCATCATCCGCTACTGGAGCGGGTCGGCATCGGAGCACTGCTGCGGTATTAACGGATGCAGGCTGTTTCCGACGTCCGCCGGGGGCACAGATGAGACTGTGTCCCCGGTTTTTCGTGGCAGTAAAGGCATCGTCTCAGTCTTATTTTGCATTCACCGCCGGTTTGTGGTAAACTATTTTCGGCGGCCGATCCACTTCGTCCCCCCATATCCGCCCCAACCGGAATCGGTCCACCCAGGTCCATTCACGGCACGCTTCATCCCCTGAGATGGAACTGCCGCTCGTTGTTTCTCTGATAGACGAAAGCCTGGCCCCGGAGCAATCGGACGACCTGCCCGCGGCTCTCCGGCGTGCGCGTCAGGCCCTGGATGCCGCGCGGGTGTCCGGGCAACCGGAGTCCATTGCGGCCGCGCTGCTGGCGGTCGCCCGCGTCCGCTTCCGCCTGGGACAGTACCAGGCGGCCCACGCCCTGGCCGAAGAAGTTCTGGCCCTGGCAGCCCCCGACGCTCCCTGCCGGGCCGACGCCTGGCAGATTTTGGGGAACTGCGCTGCCGAGGGTGGCTCTGTGGCCGAAGCGGAAACCTGTTACTGGCAGGCCGCCGACCTGGCCCGTGAGATTGGCTATCACCGGGCACAGGTGGCCGCTTTACACGGCCTGGCGGCTGGCGTTTACATGGTCCGCGGCCAGTTTGACCTGGCTCTGGCCGCCGATGAGCAGGCCCGGGATATTGCCTGCCGCCAGGCGAAGCCCGATTGGCTCATCTACCCCCTGACAACGATCGCCATGATCGGTCAGTTGATCGGGCAAGGCGAGCGGGCCCGGGCAGCGCTGGCCGAGATGGATCGTCTGGTCCCTCCCGATACCATCGTCCGGGGGTACCACCTGTGTATCAACGCTGCCCTGGCCCTGGACGAAGAGCAATTGGAGGCCGGACGGACCTTTTACACGCAGGCCCGCCTCATTGCTGAGGCCAGCGGCGAGCCGTGGCTGAATATCAGTGTGCGGCTGGGCATGAGCCGTTTCCATCGCCTGCTGGGTGATGGCCCGGCCGCTCGTGCCTGGGCCGACGATGCGCTGACCTTTGCTCTGCGGGTTGGTTACCGGCATGAACAGGGCAAGGCCCTGATAGAGCGCGCCCGTGCGTTCTGGCTGTGCGGCGACCCGACCGCCGCCGAAACCGACCTGCACGCCGCGATTGACCTTCTCACGCCCCTCGGCGCGGCCTTTGACCTGGCCCGCGCGTGGCTCTTGCTCGCCGCCCTGCGCTTTGCCCACCGTGCTCCCTCATCTGAACTCCACGCCGCCTGGCAGGAGGCCGTCTCGCGCATCATCAGCGGCGGTTACGCCTTCCTGCTGGAGCAGGAACGGGCGCTGGCCTTCCCCCTCCTGGCCTCGCTGCTGAGTAGCGATGACCCCAACGTGGTGGCCATCTCCAGGACGCTCCTGGGTCACCTGGCGCGCGTCCCTCCACCGCCCCTGCATGTGCAGACCCTGGGCCGGTTTGAGGTCCGGCAGGGCAAACACCCGATGGAGATGAGTGTCTTCCGGCAGCGGCGGGCCGGTGAACTGCTGGCCCTCCTGCTGATTGCCCCGCGCCGTACCCTCTCCGCCGAACAGATTGCCGAGGCACTCTACCCCGAACGGCCCCCGGGGTCTTCCCGGGCGTCTTTCCACCACACCACCTCCGCCCTGCGCCGGGCCCTGGAGCCGGACCTCCCCGAAAAGTTCCCCTCCCGCTACCTGGAGGTAGAGGAAGGACAGGTCACCCTCCACCTGCCCCCCGGTTCATGGGTGGACGTAGAAGCCTTTGAGGCCCACTGCCAGCGGGGGGAGTGGGAGGAGGCCCTCTCCCTCTACGGCGGCGAGTTCCTCCCCGAATACCGCTACGCCGATTGGACGGTCGCTCCCCGCGAGCGGCTGGCCCTTCTCTACCAGCGGGCCCTGCTGGAGGCCGCCCGGGCCCGGCTGGCGGCAGGCTGGTTCGGCGGAGCGCTGGAGGCCTGCTGGCGCCTCCTGGCCCTGGAGCCCTGGCACGAGGAGGCGGTACTCCTGGGCATGCGCGCCTGCGTGGCGCTGAACGACCTTTCCGGTGCCCGTCGGCTCTACCTGGCGCTGGAAAAAGCGCTGCGGGAAGATTTGGGCACCGCCCCTCAAAAAGAACTCCAGGCCTTTTACCGCTCTCTGACACCCCCGGCGCCCCCCGAAAACCCGCACGGGTGAACCCCGACTCTACTGAAAAAACCACGAAGGACACGAAGGGACACAAAGGATTCTTTCCTCGTAACTGCCTACCCAAGAACCGTTTCATAAAAACCACGAAGGACACGAAGGCCGCAAAAAGGGCACAAAGGATGACTCTTTCTGTCCTTTCGTGCAATTTGAGAAGCCACTTTCGCGAATTAATATATATGGGGGTGCAACGGCGCCTATCCCCCATATGTAGGGGGTTGGCGTTTGGCGATCAGAGGCGAGTTTCCTGGCTCGCTCGCGTCACACCACTAAATGTGGGGGCAAATACACCCTGTTCCCCCATATATGGGTAGAACAAACGTTTCCCCGAAAGGAGAGTCTTTGTGTCCTTTGTGAGTACTTTGTGCCCTTGTGGTAGGTAATTACCTTTCCTCCAGCAATTACCCTCGTGTACTTTGTGTCCTTTGTGGTAAAAGGCCTTTTTGCAGGAGACTCATCCCTCAATTCCTCATCTCCGCGGGCGGTAACTATGCGTTGACTGAAGTCAGCCTTCCTGGGCCGCAGGCCTTCGGTCGGCCTTCGCCGACCTCACCCCACCC
>JAPYWT010000492.1 GCA_028276215.1 Thermoflexus sp.
AGCGGCGAAGCCGCTGGGGGAGGGGTGAGGCTGACAGTTACATTCGTGATTCGTGATTCGTGTCCATTCGTGTATTCGTGCCCATTCGTGGACGGCATGCTCCGCGACGTTGCAATGGAATTGATCTGGGCCGCACTGGGGGCAGTGAACCCGGCGCGGGCCGTCGCGCGGCACCTGCGCTGGGAGCCCCCCACCCTCTTCGTCGGCGACCGCGCCTATGACCTGACCGGAGTGAACCGGGTGGTCGTCATCGGGGCCGGGAAGGCCGGGGCCGGGATGGCGGCGGCGGTGGAGGCGTTCCTGGGCGACCACATCGCCGCCGGATGGGTCAACGTCCGCTACGGCTATGAGCCCGCGCAGCCGCTGGCCCGCATCCACATCCACCCCGCCGGTCACCCCATCCCCGATGAGGCCGGGCTGGAGGGGACGCGCCGGATGCTGGCGCTGGTGGACTCCCTGACCCCGCGCGACCTGGCCATGGTGCTCATCTCCGGCGGCGCGTCGGCGCTGATGGAGGCCCCCGTCCCCGGCGTCTCTCTGGCCGACCTCCAGGCCCTCACCGACAACCTCCTGCGCAGCGGCGCGACGATTGGGGAAATCAACACCGTCCGCAAGCACCTCTCCCAGGTCAAGGGCGGACGGCTGGCGGAGCGCATCGCCCGACGGGGCGCGCGGGCCGCCGTCCTGGTCCTCTCCGACGTGGTCGGCAGCCCCCTGGACGCCATCGGCTCCGGCCCCTGCGCGCCCGACCCCACCACCTTCGCCGACGCCTGGGCGGTCCTGGAACGGTACGGCCTGCTGGACCAGGTTCCTCCGAGTGTGCTCCGCCATCTGGAGCGGGGCCGGCGCGGTCAAGAAGAGGAGACCCCCAAGCCAGGAGACCCCGTCTTCGCCCACATCCAGACCGTCATCGTCGCCGGGAACCGCACTGCGGCGGAGGCGGCGGTGGAACGGGCACGCGCGCTGGGATTCCACACCGTCATCCTGACCACATACCTGGAAGGAGAGGCGCGGGAGGTGGGCCGGATGCTGGCCGCGCTGGCGAAGGAGGAAGTCTCTGCCGGACGGCCCCTGCCCCTGCCCGCCTGCCTGGTCCTGGGCGGCGAGACGACGGTGACAGTGCGCGGGCCGGGCCGGGGCGGCCGCAACCAGGAGGTAGCGCTGGGGGCAGCGCTGGCGCTGGAGGGGTGGGAGAACGTTCTGGTCGCCACGCTGGCCACCGACGGCACCGACGGCCCCACCGACGCGGCCGGCGCCTTCGCCGACGGGACCACCGTCGCGCGCGCCCGTGCCCTGGGGCTGGACCCTGCTGACTATCTGGCCCGCAACGATGCCTATCCCTTCTTCGCCGCTCTGGGCGACCTCATCATCACGGGTCCTACGGGCACCAACGTCAACGACCTGGCCTTCGTGCTGGTACAATAAAGAGGACTCACAGCAGCCAGGGGTTGAACCGTTTCTCCTGCCCGACCGTCGTCTTCGGGCCGTGGCCCGGGTAGAGGACGGTCTCGTCGGGCAGCGCGAAGAGGACCTCCCCGATGGAACGCATCAGGGTGTCCCAGTCTCCGCCGGGGAGGTCCGTCCGTCCCACGCCCATCGCAAAAAGGACGTCGCCGTCAAAGGCCACGCCCTGGTCGGGCAGGTAGAAGGTCACACTGCCGGGGGAATGGCCGGGGGTGTGCAGGACCTGCAACCGGAGCGTCCCCACCTCCAGCGTCTGGCCGTCCGCCAACTCCAGGTCGGGCAGGGGGCTGGGGGAGACGGGGACGCCGAACCAGGCCGCGCCGCCGCGCGATTCCAGAATGGGCCGCTCCGCCGGATGGACCGCCAGCGGCGCGCCCGTCGCCGCGACCACTTCGGCATTGGCGGCCATGTGGTCAAAGTGGCAGTGGGTGTTCAGGACGTAGCGGACCCTCAGGCCCGCCTCGCGCACCGCGCGCAGGATGCGCTCCGGATGGCCGCCGGGGTCAATGATGACCCCCTCTTTCGTCTGCTCGCAGCCGACGATGTAGCAGTTGGTCTGAATCAGGCCGACGGTCAACGTTTGCAGAATCATCACACCTCCACCCGCGTCGCGCCGTCCAGCGCCTCCTGGACCAGTCGGTCCATTTCCACCGCCTCCTCGGCCCGCAGGGTCTCCTCCATCCGGGGATGGGTGACCACCCGGCGGGGCATCAGGAACTGGCAGCAATCGTCTCCGGGCATCAGGGAGAGCGCGTAGGTGCCGATGCGCTCCGCCAGCGCGGTAATCTCCGTCTTATCCAGGCCGATGAGGGGACGGAGGACCGGCAGGCCCGCGGCCTCCTCCACCACCGTCAGACTCTCCAGGGTCTGGGAGGCGACCTGCCCCAGCGACTCGCCGGTGAAGATGGCCTTCGCCCCCTCCCGGCGGGCCAGGGCCGTCGCCACCCGCATCATCAGGCGGCGGTAGAGGATGACCCGGTAGGCCACGGGCGCCTGCACCGTGATTTCCCGCTGTTGCTTCCCGATAGGAACCACGTAGAAATACGGCTCCATCCCGTACCGCCCCAGCAGCCGCACCATCTCCCGCG
>JAPYWT010000493.1 GCA_028276215.1 Thermoflexus sp.
TTGCGGCAACGGTTGGGGATATTATAGCACACTCCCCCGCCGGGGCAACGATACATCTGCCAGATGGGTCCTATCAGGGTGAGCGTATCGCGTTGGGGACATCCTGTCAGGCAAAAAGAGCCCCTGGGCTCCGTAAAAGGGCCAAAAAAGAGCCCCTCCAGCGGCTTCGCCGCTACCCCCTCCCCTCTCCTGACTTTTGGTCAGGAGAGGGGAGGGGGTGCCGCCGCAGGCGGCGGGGGTGGGGTGAGGAAGCCTGAATAGTTACCCAAAATCGTTACACTCCCGCTGGCCCGAATCCCCAAAATCTCCGTCTTCTGGTATAATTGCGACTGCATTGTCCATTGTGGGCGACCGCATCGGGGGCAACCGCAAGAGTCGCCCCTACGGGGCCCCTGCCCCACTGCCATTGGGAAGGGAGATTTGCGACACAAACTTTAACTCTCTTCAGGAGGCCTGAACCCATGCGACTTCACACCCGTGAACTTCTCTACTACACCCGGTACTTCATTGACGTTCGCCTCCGGGGGCACCGGCGCCCCCTTGTCGGCGGGATCAACATCACTTCTTTCTGTAACCTGCGCTGCGCGCATTGCCCGTACGCGGCGGACCTGTTCCCCCGCCAGCACCTCTCCCGCGCGCAACTGGAGCAAATGTTCCAGACTTTTCTGGACCACGGGATTCGGATTCTGTTCCTGCAGGGGGGTGAGCCCACCCTCTGGCACGATGGCGACTACCGTTTCAACGACCTGGTCCGCGACGCGAAACAGCAGTTCTTCCGCGTCGCCTGTGTGACCAACGGCATCCTGCCCATAGATAACCCCTGCGACCTGGTCTGGGTCAGTGTGGACGGCTCCCCTCCGGTCCACGACCGGGTGCGCGGGGAGGGAAGTTACGAAGCGTTGCGGGCGAACGTCATCGCCAGCCGCCATCCCAATATCTACGCCAACGTCACCCTTTCCCGCCTCAACGTCCACGACCTGGAGAACTGCGTGGAGAGCATCGTCCGGGATATGCCCAACATCCGGGGCATTTCTGTCAACTTTCAGATTCCCTACCCGGAGGTGGAAAAGTTCAGTCTCTCCTATGAACAACGGGCGGAGGTGGTGGAACGGGTCGCCGCGCTGAAACGGCGGGGCTACCCCATTCTGAACTCCGTTCCGGCCATGCGCCTGATGCTCCGGCCGGGCTGGAACCGGACCCACTGGATGATCGTCCTGGGCCACCCGCAGGGGGTGATCGTGGAAGGCTGCGGCGCCCGTCACGTGGACCCGCAAATCTGCCAGATGTGCGGCTACGGCGTGATGGCCGAAGTCCAGTCCATCTGGCGGGGCAACCCCGTCTCCATCTGGGATGCGCTCCGCCTCTTCCGCATCATCACCGCGTAGGAGGACCTCATGCCAACGATGGAAGAAGTCCACCGGGCCTACCGGCACCGCCTGGAGAAAATCCCGCCCGACTCCTGGCGCGCCTTCTACGAAATCATGGTGGTCCGCTTCATCATCGTGACCGCCATGTTACCCTTCTGGCTGGGCACGGTCCTCGCCTTCTACCAGCACGGGACGGTCCACTGGCCCGTCTTCCTGATCGGTTCCCTGACGGTCTTCCTGATCATGGCCGCGACCAACGCCGGGAACACGTACTTTGACTACGAGACCGACAGCAAAAACTTTGAGTTCAGCGCCTACTCTGGCGGCATCCGGGTACTGGTGGAGGGCAAAATCACCGACCGGCGCCGGGCCCTGTGGTTCGCCTTCGGGCTGCTGGTCGTCGCGCTCCCGCTGGGGCTTTCCCTGCCGTTCCTCTTCGGCACCGGTCCCTGGACGATTCCGCTGGGACTGTTCGGTGCCCTGTGCGGCTGGTTCTACACTGCCAAACCGGTGAAACTGGTCTATCGGGGGCTGGGGGAACTGGCGATTGCCCTCTGTTGCGGCACCCTGACGGTGGTCAGCGGCTACTACCTGCAGGCGAACCGCTTTGACCGGGCGCTCATTCCCCTTTCGGTGGCGCTGGCCGGGTCCATTCTGAACGTCATCCTCATCAACGAGTTCGCCGACCGCCGGACGGACGCCCTCTCCGGCAAACGGACCATGTTGGTCCGCCTGGGCCCGGAAAAAGCGGTCCGTCTCTACCGGGCCAATCAGGTCTGGTCGCTGGCCGCGGCGGCGCTGGCCCCCCTCTTCGGCGTCCCCTGGTACGCGGCCCTGCTGGCGCTGGCCATGGCTACCCCGGTCGCCTGGCGGAACCGCCGCCGGACCCTGGAGCGGGCCTACGAAGGCGACGGCATCAACGACCTGACCCTGGACACGTTTGCCGTCCATCTCTTCCTGGAGGTCGGTTTCCTGATCCCCGTTCTCGTCGCGGGGCTTCTCCGTTGGGTCATATAACCACAGATTCAACCCATCACAGGAGGAAACCATGCTTCACCGAGACTATCGTGAAGTTCCGGCCGAAGTGGCCGGTGAAGGCATCACCATCCGCTGGGTGATTGGCAAGCCCCAGGGCGCGCCCAACTTCGCCATGCGGGTCATAGAGTTCGCCCCCGGGGCCG
>JAPYWT010000025.1 GCA_028276215.1 Thermoflexus sp.
CGGTTCCGACTCCTCCAGGGTCTCCACCGGGCCAGGGGGCAGGCCGCGGAAGCCGACGATGCGGACCTCTTCGGCCAGGAGGGGGTTTGCCCCTGCGGGGGGTTCGCCGTCCCCGTCTCCTTCCAGCAGGAACCGCAGCCGGAGCAGGAGGAGGACGGTGCGGCGGGGGACGGCGGAGGTTCGCACCACGCCGCAGCGGGGGGCGGGGGCGTGGGGGCCGAGGGTCAGGGCGGCCTCCAGGAGGTAGCGGGCCAGGGCCTCCACGAAGGGGTGGTGGCGTCCCAGGACGGTTGCGGGGTTCGGCCGGTAGGGGAGCATCTCAAAGCAGACCCGCCACTCCCCGGCCTCCGCCTCCGGGGGCAGGTGGACGCGCGCCAGTTCGGGGAGCGCGGTCAGGTTGCGCAGGCGCCAGACGCCGTCCCCTTCCGGGTGGACGGATGCGCCCAGGCGCTGGCAGGCGTTGAGGACGAAGCGCTCCACGGCCTGGGGGTCGCCGAGGACGGCGTCGGTCTCCTCCAGTTCCCGGGCCACCTCTTCGGGCTGGATGGCGTGCTGGGCGAAGCGGGTGCGGCTCGCCTGCTCCCGTTGGGCATCCGGCCAGGGATTCCTCGCCCCGCAGCCGTTTTTCCAGGGCGGCCTGGGCGGCGGCGGGGCTGGACATCACGCAGCGCAGGAGGGCCAGGGCGGACCAGTAGCGGATGCGGCGCCGCCAGCCGGTGAGGGTGTCGCCGCTGCGGACCAGTTCCCGGCTGAACTCGTAGACCTGCCGGAAGAGGTCGGTGTAGGCGGGGGAGAGGTCGTAGGTCTCCTCCAGGGAGATGCGCTGGGGGAAGGGGGTATCGGCGCCGAGCCAGCGGGAGACGTCGGCGCGGCGGCGCTGGATGATGTGGCGGGCCAGGGCCTGGTGCGCCGGTTCGCCCAGGGCGTGGAGGTCCAGGGCGGCGAAGTCGGGGTGGAGGAGGGCCAGGAGGGAGCGGAAGGAGTCCTCCACGCCGCGGCGGACCAGGGGGAGGTAGACCCCGCAGACCTCGGCCTCACTGCCGGTGAGGGGGCGCAGCAGGGCGACGTGGGGGTCTGGGGAGGGGATCAGGACCCACTCCCGCCCCCGCGCCCGGACGATGGAGCCGATGGGGAGAGGGGTGGGTATGGGGGTGGTGGGTGGCATGGTACGTGAAACGTGAAACGTAAAACGTAAAACGTAAAACGTAAAGCGTGAAACGTGAAGCGTGAAAGATGGTTCACGATGCGTCAAGCGCCTGCTCAATCTCCGCCAGCGTTGCCTGCGCGGATTGCAGCCACGGCGAGCGCAGGCGCGTGTAAATCTCCACGGCGCGGCGGGCGAGGGCGCGGGCTTCGCGTAGGTCAGGTTTTAAACCTGACCTGCTTTGCTCCAGCAGGGCTTTGGCGATGCACTGACAATCCCAGGCAATCAACTCCTGCCGCCCGACCTTTTCCGCCAGCGCCAGGGCTTCGCGGGCGAGGGACTCGGCTTCGGCCCACTGCTCGCGGTCGAGGGCGAGTTCTGCCAGGTTGCCTGAGCAAACAGCAGCATGCTCTTGAAAATTGTTTTTCTTCGCAATGCGCAGGGCTTCGCGGTAGTCGCGCTCGGCGGCGGCGTAATCTTTGCTTGCCTTTTCTACGGTTGCCAGGTCGTTCAGCACGATGGCGACATCGGCGCTTTCGGGGGAGAGGGCGCGGTAGATGTCCAGCGCTTCGCGGTAGGCGGCGATGGCGGCGGGGTAGTCCTTTTTCAATCTGTAGCCAAGTCCGCGCAGGCGGATGGCAATCGCTTTCTGGCGCGGCGCGCTCTCCTGCCAGTGTTCGGCGGCGCGGGCGGCGCAGGCCAGCACCTGGTCGGCCTGGCCGCGGAGATAGTACACCCACCCCGCCTGAAATGCCCGCCAGCCGGCGTTCTCTTTGTCGCCCGCCGCCAGGGCGCGCGCTTCGGCCTGCTCGGTCAGCCAGAGCCGTTCATCCCATCGTCCAGTGAAATTCAGAAAAAATACAAGTTGGTTGCACACCGTTTGCAGGCGGGCGTTATCGCCCGTCAGCAGGCGCGGCAGGGCGGCGGCGATGAGGTCCCATTCGGCGTCCAGCGTGCGGAAGCCTTCGTAGTTGGCGTAACCGCCGTATTGCATCGCCAGGGCGTAGGCGCGGTCGCACAGGGCGTCGCCGGTCTGGGCGACGGCTTCGGGGCGGCGGGTGCGGATGAATTTCGCCGTCAGCGGGGGCAGGAAGAAGGCGCGGGATTCGGGATCGGAGATCAGGATGGAACGGTCGGTCAGGTCTTCCAGGGCGGTCTCGGCGGCGCGTTCGGGCAGGCCGGTCATCTGGGCAATCCATTGGGGGCGGACGGGTTGCGTAAAGTGCGTCAGCGCCGCCAGGACTCTGGTCTCGTTTTCGGTGCAGGTTTCCAACAGGTCGCCGAAGATGTACTCCAGCGGGTCGTTGCCTGGCGGGGCATGCTCAATGAAGGCGCAGGCCTCGGCGATGGTGCGGCACTGCGAACCTTCCCGTCCCAACTGCCCGGCAATCCAGTGGATGAGCAGCGGGTTGCCCTGGGTGATTTCGTACAGGGCTTCGCGCTCCTGCTGCGAAGCGCGGGCGAGGGGCGGGTAGCGTTCTTCCGCCAGATAGGCGATGAGTTGCAGGGCTTCATCGCGGCTCAGGCGGTCGAGGCGGATGATGCGCGCCTCCACGTCGGTGCGGCGGCGGGAGGTGACAATGGCCTTGTTCCCATGGGGCAGGAAGCCCAGGAACTGGAACAGGCGCGTGCGCTCGTCTTCGGGCAGGGTTTCCACGTTGTCAAAGACGATGAGCATCTTTTTGCCGGTCAGCGCCCGGCGCAGGGCGCTCGGGCGTTCTTCGGGCGGGAGTTTGGGGATGCCCTCTTCGCCCAGGGCAAGCGCCAGTTCATTGAGCATGGCGAGATAGTCGCGGCGGGTGAAGTCGGTCAGCGGCTTTTCACCTTCGGGTCGCAGTTCGCGCACCTTGGCGGTGATGAAAATCTTGCGCTCAAAGAGGGTTTCGGGGGCGCGGTGCGCGGCTTCAACGGCCAGGGCGGTCTTGCCGATGCCGCCGGGGCCGTCAATCAGCGCGCCCCAGGTGCGGGCTTCGGGCGAGAGGGCGGCGGCGATGGTCTCCAGTTCATGGGTGCGGCCGACGAAGAAGGCGCGGGCGGGGAGGGTGGTGGTTCTGGCAGGGGCCGGGGCGGAGGGGCCGCCGGTGATGCTCAGTTGCTGGACGGTGCCCGTGATAACGGTGATCGTGCCGGTAGCGCCTGGCCCGAACACTGCATTCCGGTCACCGGTGGTTACGGTGCTATTTTCTATAGTCTGCGCCGCGACGCCCCGCTCGCTGGCGGAAATCTGCGCCACCAGGCGGGTCATCTCCTGCGCCAGGGCGGGGTCTTCGGCCAGGGCGCGGGCAATTTCCTCCCGCAACGCCTCGCGCAGCGCCTGGTTATCGGGCAGGGCGGCGACGGTCTGCGCCACCTGCTCCACGTTCTTCTTGCGGCGCAGTCGGGCCCAGAGGGTCCCGGCCTGCTCCCAGGCCGCCGCTCCCAGTTTGCGGCCCGCTTCCTCGGCGGCCTTCTCTCCGGCCTTCAGCAGGTAGGGGAGGAAGGGGACCAGGAACTGCACAATCTGACGGGCGATTTCATCAAGGTCGGGCATTTTGGGCCTCCTGCTGTGTGCTGATGGAAGTCTGCCTTTCGGGGCACGGGGTGCCGGGCGTCGGCCTGCGGCAATTTGATGTGCTCCAGGCCGGCCGATAAGCCGGGTTCTGTCGTGGGCGGTCATCTCTCTGGGACGGCGGTTGCCCGCCGCCTCATGCGGCCCACCCGGGGCTCGGACGGGACGGGCCGCCCCGTGCAGGGGCAACCGCAAGGGTTGCCCCTACGTCGCCCCTGCTTGGCCTTGCTCCCGGTGGGGGTTGCCTGGCCGCCCGGGTCACCCCGGACGCCGGTGGTCTCTTACACCACCTTTTCACCCTTACCGGGTCGGGAGAGGGGTAGAGCGGTATCCGGTATACTGGTAGACCGGTGGCCGGTGTATGGGAGAGTCGGCAGGATGCGTACACCCCACCCACCTCCCATTCACCGATTTGCCCGTTTACCCCCTCCCAACCCGGCGGTCTGTTTCTGTGGCCCTATCCGTCGGGTTACCCCGCCTGGGCGTTACCCAGCACCGTGCCCTGTGGAGCCCGGACTTTCCTCACCCCGCGCAAGGCGCGGAGCGCGACCGCCTGGCCGACCTGGAGCAACTTCATCTTAACATACTCCCATCCCCCTGTCAAGCGATGGTTCCCTGAGGTTCGGATATAAAGGACATTGTGCCCTCATCCCTCCCTGGTCCTTCGGGCTCACAAACGCGTGTTTTTTGCGACTGTGGTCCGGCTGGGCCGGCGGGCTCCTTTTGCCCCTCTTAGCCCCTCATCTCCCGCCCTCTTCCCTCGCCTGGGGTGCTGATGGTGAGAGGTCAGAAAGCACCGACCTGTTCCAACTCGTGCCCGGAATCAGCAGAAAGGGTCTTGACAAACGCGGCAAAATATGGTATCATGTATTACGATGTGAAACATCGTCTCATTTTATGAGACAGGACTCGCTCTATATGTGCAGCGATACGATATCCTCCGTGTGATGCCTTCAGGGCTCAGCGCCTTATGAATCGCGAGCATTCACCCGGCTCCTGTTTATACCGACGCAACCGATGGCTGCCCACCGGCTTTTCTCTGCCTATTCCTCTGCATCCGCTTCGCGGCGTGGGGGAAGATGGGGGTTGAGGAAAATGGCGAATCCGCCGTCCTCAACCCCTATTTATTTTGCCCCCACGGCTTTCTCTGACCAAAGGGGCCTGGAGGGGTAGGGCGCAGATTTCCCTGGCGGTTCCATGCGGACACCGCATGTTCGTCAACCCACAAATCTTTAAAGGAGGGACAAAATGAAGAGGCTCTCTGTGACCCTGGTAACCGTTGTGCTTCTGGCTGCGGTGTTGCTGTCGGCCTGTGGTAAGCCCACACCGGCACCCACCACGCAGGCGCCGCCGACCCAGGCGCCCGCCACCCAGGCACCGCCCACTCAGGCGCCGGAAGCGAAGAAGGAGATTATAGCAGTATGCCTGCCGGCTCTGGACAACCCGTTAATGCTGGAGTTGAGTGACGCCTTCGTCAAGGCGTTCGGGGACGAATATGACGTACGGGTTGCCAGCGCCGATGGCAATCCCAACACCCAGGCAACGCAGATTGAGAACTTTACCACTATGGGTGCCAAGTTCATGTTTGTCATGACGGTGGAGGCGAGCAGCCTGCTGCCCAAATTGGAGGCAGCCCGGAAGGCCGGCATCCTGGTTATGGTCGCCGGAGGCGAGCCGGGCGAGTCCGGCCGCGACGCCGTCATGAAGATTGACCAGTTCCTGGCAGGCGAGTACGCGGCCTATCTGGCCAAGCGGTGGGTAGATGAGGTCTATCCGGACGCGGCCCCGGGCTCCATTGAAACCGCCGTGTTCCTCTCATCGCTCAACCCGGAGGCGGTCGCCCGGTCTAACGGCCTCTTGATGATCAGCGAGCCTTACCTGAAGAATGCCCAGGGCGAATACATTGACGCCAGCGGGAACCCCATTTCGGACGCCAAGGGGAATTACCTCCCGGGGAAATCCGAGAGCGACCGGGTTCCGAACCCTGCCTACAGCCCGGCAGTGAAAATCGTACAGACCCCGCAGGCCGAAATGTTCCAGGCCGGTCAGACGGCGATGCAGAACATCCTGACGACCAACCCCAATGTGAAACTGGTCATTGCCTACGCATCCGACGGTGGCGTTGGTGCCTCTAAAGCGATTATGGATGAATACGCGAAGGGGGCTGCCAGCGTCATCAAGGACCTCAGCAAAGTCGCGGTGTTCGGCGTGGGCATGTTCGGCCCTGAGGGGGATGCGATTAAGGAATCCTCGCTGGGCAAAGGCGTCTTCAGAGGCGCTGTGGCTTTTGGCGGCGGTGACCTGCCCGGGACAACGGTCAGCATTGCCCGCAAGATGCTGAAGGGCGAGGAGTACCCCGAGGTGACGTGGGACCCGCTCGCTCTGGCCACCGCGGTGAACGGCGAACTCCACGTGGTGCCGGTCCCCAACTCCGGTGTGATTGACGCGACGGTGCTGAACCAGTTGTTCCCGGGCCCGCTGTTCGTGGTGAATCCGTAGGCCGCAACCTGCGGGGATAGGGCCTGTCAGCAGCGAGATTCCGTTAACAGGTGGGCTGGTGGAACGCGCAGGGCCGGGCTTTACCTCTCAATCCCCTCAGCCCTGGCCCACCCTTCTCTCCGGCGGGCGGAGGGAGGGGAAAGGTTGTGGGCGGTGGCTTTGCCGCCGCCCACAACCTCAGGCAAATGGTGCTCTTGTGCTGTAAGGAGGATGGGCTTTGAGTGCGCGTGCGGAATACATCGTTGAAATGAAAGGCATATCCAAGCGCTTCGGCGGCGTCCAGGCGCTGAAGAACGTGGACCTGGAATTAAGGTATGGCGAGATTATGGGGATTGTCGGCGACAACGGCGCCGGCAAGTCCACCCTGATGAAGATTCTCGCCGGCGCCTACGTCGCAGATGAGGGGAAGATTTACGTGGACGGGCGGGAGGTGCACATTCGCAACCCCCTGGATGCGGCCCGGTTGGGGATCGGCATGATTTACCAGGACCTGGCCCTGTTCAACAATCTGGACGTTGCCCGCAACATCTTCGTTGGTAGAGAGTACACTCGCGGACCCTTCGGCATATTGCTGGACAAGAAGAGGATGTACAGGAGAGCGGAGGAATTGATCCGGGAACTCCGCGTGGATATTGGGTCACCCCAGTTCAATGTCGCCATGATGTCCGGTGGCCAACGTCAGATGGTTGCCTGTGCCCGGGCGGTGGCCTTCCAGACGAGAATCCTGATCATGGATGAGCCCACTGCGGCGCTGGGGGTCCGGGAGGCCAGCCGATTGCTCAGCCTCATCCGGGATTTGCGGGACCGGGGGATTTCTATCCTGCTCATCACCCAGCGCATTCCAGATGTACTGGCAATTGCTGACCGGGTGTTTGTTCTGAAGGGCGGGCAAAGGCAGGATGTGATGGAGGTCAGCAAGGTCACCTTGGACGATGTGGTGACCATGATTGTCAAGGGCAAGGAGCGCGGCGGAAATGGCGACGCCCAGGTTGAGTACAAATCTTTCGGATGAAGACCCCGAATCTACCGGGCAGGAGGTCGCCTGGACGGCCGCAGTACCGTTGCGGGGGCGGGCTACCGTTGCCGGAACACCAGGTACGGGAGGAAGACTGTTGAGCACCGTTCTGAATGGCCTGAAAAAGTACACCACCCTGTTGGTCCTTTTGATCCTGATGGCTCTCTTTTCGTTCGTGAGCCCGTACTTTCTGACGTCGCGGAACCTGATCAACATTGTTCTCCAGAACACCTACTTCATCATCGTCGCGGTGGGCCTGTCGTTTGTGATGATTGGCGGAGGCATAGACCTTTCGGTAGGGTACCAGATGTCCCTGGTTGGCGTGGTCACTGCGATGATGATGGTCGTTTATCAACTGCCCGTATGGCTGGCCGTCGGCATCGGCCTGTTGCTGGGCACCACGCTGGGGCTGATCAACGGGCTGATTGTCGCTCAGATCAGGACGTTCCCGCTGATTGTCACGCTGGCGACCAGCACCATTTTCCAGGGTATCTCATATCTGATCTCCCAGGCCAAAACCTACCGGAATTACCCGGCAGAGTTCCTGTTCATCGTCAACGGGAGGGTGCTGGGACTTCCCTTTGACGTCTTCCTGGCTTTGGTGATCGTCATCTGCGCCCATTTCATCTACTCTGAGACCCGCTTCGGCCTGAGGTTAATCGCTCTGGGCGGCAACGAGGAAGCCGCCCGGCTGGTGGGCCTCAATACGCGGTTCATCAAAATCTCGGCGTACACTCTCTGCGGCTTCCTGGTGGCGATTGCCACGATGGTGATGCTGGCCAAAGCGAATACGATGAACTCTTCCTTCGGGCCGGGCACGGAGTTTGTGGCTCTGACCGCGGCGATTGTCGGCGGCGTCAGTTTCGTGGGCGGAGAAGGCAGCATCCCTGCCCTTGTGGCCGGTGTATTTGTCCTTGCAGTGCTGGGAAACGGAATGCAACTGGCTGGCTGGGGGACCTACGCTCAGTACATCGTGCGAGGGATTATTCTGCTGGGAGCCGTCGTATTTGACGAGTATCAGAAGAAGACAAGGCGAGCGCTGCGGTAAGGAAATCTGTGCTCAGGAGGCCAAACCCCCATGTTCCGAGAACACTACGCGATTCAAAACATCCATCCGCCTGCCGACACCCGTCACATCCGGAGAAAGTTTCTGGATATTCCCTATGCCCACCTGTCTCCTTCCCAGAAACTGGACATCTACCTGCCCGATGAAGGGGAAGGGCCCTTTCCGGTGATTGTGTTCATTCACGGCGGGGCATTTATGGGAGGCGATAAGGGGGATAGCCAGATTATGCCCGTGCTGGAAGGGCTGAAGAGAGGCTACGCGGTTGTCTCTATCAACTACCGGCTGAGTTGGGAGGCGAAGTTCCCGGCCCTGGTCCACGACGCGAAGGCCGCCATCCGCTGGATTCGCGCCAACGCACAGCAGTACCACCTGGACCCGGACCGAATTGCCGCCTGGGGCGGGTCCGCCGGAGGGTATCTGGTGTCCATGCTGGGGGTCACGGCGGGGGTCAAAGAACTGGAGGACCTGACTCTGGGCAATCCGGATCAGCCGAGCAACATCCAGGCAGCCGTGGTGTGGTTTGGCCCGACGGATTTTCTCAAGATGGACGAGCAACTGAGGGAAAACGGGCTGCCGCCCCAGCCGGGGATGGAGCACAGCGGCCCGAATTCACCCGAATCCCTGTTGCTGGGAGAACAAATCACCAAAGTTCCTGACCTGGTGAGGGCGGCCAATCCCGAAACGTACATTAACCCCAATGCGCCCCCCTTCTTCATCCAGCACGGCACAAAGGACGATGTGGTGCCGGTGCAGCAATCCATCCACTTCGCGTCTAAACTGGCCGCGGTGCTCGGAGAGGACAAGGTCAGGCTGGAACTCCTGGAGGGGGCCGGGCACGGGGATGACCCCCAATTCACGACCCCCGAAAACGTCCGGAAAGTCCTGGACTTCCTGGACGAGCACCTGAAATAGCCGTTGCGGACCCGCTTCCGCAGGCACGGTTTTCTCGCTCAGGCTTACTTTTCGCAAGGAGGCATCCAATGTCCGAACTATATACCCTGGTTCAGGCCGTGGAGAAGGTCATCCAGGACCGCCGAAGCATCCGGCAGTACACGGAGGAGCCGGTATCCGAGGAAGAACTGCAGATGATCCTGGAGGCGGCCCGTCAGGCGCCCTCCGGGGAGAACGCGCAGCCCTGGCGATTCATCATCGTCAAGGACCCGGAGACGCGGAAACGGATGGGGGCGATCGCGGGCGGCGGCAGTGGCCGCCGGTTTACCGCCGAGTTCGTCACCCAGAAGATGCAGGAGCGGTTCGCCAGTCTGGAGGACGAGGCGAAGCGGAAGGCGGCCTTTGAGAAACTGACGTCGGGGCAGGTGTCCGCCTTCCTCGCCGAGGCGCCGGTCAACATCGTCGTCTGCGGCCGCAAGGACGTCTGGGACCTGCCCTACGATACGTCGGCTGCCATTGAGAACATGCTGCTGATGGTGACGGCGCTGGGCCTGGGGGCCTGCTGGGTGATCGCCCCCTGCATTGACATTCGCGATGAGCAGCGCCTGAAGGACTTGCTGGGCGTGCCCGAGGGGCTGAAGATTGTCAGCATTATCGCCGTGGGCCACCCCGCGCGCTACCCCCGGCCCCGTCCGCGCATCCCTCTGCACGAACTGGTCTACCGCGAGAAGTGGGGCAATCCCTACTACGAGAAAAAGGAGGAGTGATGAACGAGCGCCAGGTCTCTCTGGAATACGTCAACAGCATCGTTCACGACCTGCAAAAGGCGTTCTGGGACGAAAGGGGCAAGGGGGCCCGCTTTCGTGTCACCACAGTGGGGCGGGATTATTTCCTGAACAAGTGTCTGCCCAGGATTCAGACGAAGGAAGTGGAGCCGATCATTGAGGTGATTCAGCAGGTACTGAGAGAGGAAGGGATTGTGGCTGAAGTTTCCCACCGGACGGAGGACAAACTGCTGCATGTGGAGGTGCGCGGATGCCTGCACGTGCCGGTGGAGCAGAGGCTGGTCGCCAAAGGAGTGGAGCCCTTCACCTGCATCCCAGCCAACCTGATCGTGCTGGCGATTGAGGAGGTCCTGGACCGACCGGTGGAACTGGCGGAAATCAAGGTGGAGGACGGGGCCTGTCACATTCTGATGGTTCTCTTTGACGCGCGGCCGACCTTTGAATAACGGGAGGGCAAAAATGAGCAAACTGGCGACACTGGCGGAAGCGGTCGCGTCCATTCCCTCTGGCGCGCACGTGGCCCTCTCGGGGTTCGCCATCACGCGCTGCAACATGGCCTTTGCCCGGGAGGTCATCCGTCAGGGCATCCGCCATCTGACGGTCTCCCAGTGTGTCGGGGCGATGGATGCGGACCTGCTGGTCGGGGCAGGGGCGGTGGACCGGATGATTTATGGCGGCGGCTCGCTGGACCGCTTCGGGCGGCTCAATAACGTGAATCGCGGGATTGAGTCCGGCACGCTGGTTGCCGAGGAATACAGCAGCCTCTCGGTGGCCTTCCGCTACCTGGCGGGCGCCCTCGGCTTGCCCTTCATCCCCATCCGCTCCCTGCGCGGCTCGGACATCCTGGCCCGATTGCAGCAAATCGCGCCGGAGAATGTCAGCACGGTGCAGGACCCTTTCACCAGCGAGGAGTGGCTGGCGCTCCGGCCCCTGGTGCCGGATGTCGCCGTCGTCCAGGTGCAGGTGGCGGACGAAGAGGGCAACGCCTGGATTTACGGCCCGCGCTGGGACAACGAGGAACAGGTGAAGGCCAGCCAGCGGGTGATTGTCATCACCGAGCAACTGGTGCCCACCGAAATCATCCGCCGCGACCCGGAGCGGACGGTCATCCCCGGTTTCAAGGTCTCGCACGTCGTCCATCTGCCCTTCTCCGCCCACCCCACTTCCGTCTACCGCGTCTATGACTACGACGCGGAGCACATCCGGGAGTACGCGGCGGCGACCCGGACGGTGGAGGGATTCCAGGCGTACCTGGAGAAATACGTCCTCGGCGTTCGGGACCACTGGGAATACCTGGAGCGGGTCGGTGGGATGAAGCATCTCACCTCGTTGCTGGCGGATCCGATTCTGGGGTATTGAGAGGGGGAAGGGAACCATGTACGCAGAGGATTATACCTTCTTTGAACTGATGGCCGTGGCGGGAGCGCGGGAGTTGAAGGACGGCGAAATCGTGGCCGTGGGAATCGGCCTGCCGGTGGTCGCGTCGTTCCTGGCCAAGCGCACTCACGCGCCCCATCTGACCATCCTCTTTGAGTTGGGCATCGTGGACCCGGAGCCCATCCACACCGGGGTGGGCCTGGCGGACCCCCGGGTCTGGTATCGGGCGAAGGTGATGAGCAGTTTCGTGGACATGCTGGGCATGGTGCTGCACCGGGGGCTGGTGGATGTGGGCTTCCTGGGCGGCCTGGAGACCGACGCCTATGGCAACCTGAACACGACGCTGCTGGGCGACCCGAAGGGGAAATTCACCCATTTCGTGGGCAGCGGAGGGGCCAACGACATCGCGTCTTCCGCCAAACGGGTTGTCATCATCATCCGTCATGAGGCGCGCAAACTCAAAGAGGCCGTCTCGTTTGTCACCAGCCCCGGCTACCTGCGGGGGAACGGTGCCCGCGAGGCCGCCGGGTTGCCGGGCGGGCCGGTCCGCGTCATCACCGATAAGGCCATCTTCGGCTTTGACCCCCAGAGCAAGCGGCTGAGGCTGGAGTCCATTCACCCGCGCGTCACGCTGGAGGACGTCCTGGCCAGCATGAGTTTCCGGCCGCTGGTGCCCGACCAGGTACCGGTTACCGAGCCGCCGACGGTGGAGCAGATTCGCCTGATCCGCGAGGAGATTGATCCGGAGCGGATCTACGCGGGTTGATCCGCCGGAGTTTTCCGCCATCCCCTACAAGGACGATCAGCGATGCCGTACAAAGTCACCGATCGGTGCATTCTCTGCGGGGCCTGTGTGGCTGGTT
>JAPYWT010000494.1 GCA_028276215.1 Thermoflexus sp.
GGTTGCTGCATCCTCTGCTCCTGTGCTTCAATGTACTGTAATCCTACCGCAAAACCCGATTTTGGCAAGGCCGTATCTCACACAAGGACGCAAAGATTTTCTTTATATTTCTCACACAAAGACACAAAGACGCAAAGATTTTCTTTATATTTCTCACACAAAGACACAAAGACGCAAAGATAAAGAAGTTTTTCTTTGTGTTCTTTGTGTCTCTGTGTGAGGATCATCCGGGTTGCGCCAGTGCGGTTTTATGGTAGATTGGTGGATGGTAGACTGGTAGATGGGTCATTGGTCATTTCGTCATTGGTCATTCTCTCATTGGTCATTTCGTCATTGGTCATTCTCCCCATGCGCCGTTTCCGGATTCTCGTCCTGCTCACCCTGATGGCCTTCGGCCTGCGCGCCGGTTCCCTCACCGCCCAGTCCCTCTGGCGGGATGAGGTGGATGCCCTCTGCTACGCCCACGAGTTTCCCCACCTGCTGTGGGAAGCGCTGGCGCCGGAGCGGGCCGGAGACCTCCAGACGCCCTGCGCCTGCCCGCCGCCCCCGCTGCCCACGGACTGGACGGCAGGGACACTCCGGGAGCGCGTGGTCGGGCTGCTGGGCGCGATGATCCGGCAGAACGGCCCCCTGTACTACTTCCTTCTCCGGGGCTGGGTCGCGCTGGCGGGGCACACCGAATACGCCATGCGCTTCTTCTCCCTCCTCTTCGGCGTCCTCTGCGTGCCGCTCACCGCCGCGCTGGGCACCCGCCTGCTGGGCCGGACCGCTGCCACCTTCGCGGCCGCGCTGATGGCCGCTTCGCCCTACATGGTCTGGTACGGGCAGGAAGTGAAGATGTACACCCTGGTGCCAGCCCTGGTCCTCCTGGCCCTCTACGGCCTGCGGCGGGGGATGGATGAGGGGGGAAAGTGGTGGGCCGTCCAGGTCATCCCCACCACCCTGCTCCTCTACACGCACATCTGGGGTGCGCTGCTGATCCCGCTGCAAATGCTGTGGCTGCTGGTGGAGTGGCCCCGCTGGCGGCCTCGCTGGCGCGGTGCGCTGGTCGGGATGGCGTTGCTGACCCTCCCCTACCTGCCGCTGGCCCTCTGGCAGGCACCGGCCGTCCTGGTCCGGCGGGAGACGGGATTCCCGCACCACACGCTGGGCGAGATGGCGCTGATTCTGCTCAACGGCTGGAGCACGGGGATTCTGAGCCGGGGCTGGCCGTGGGGCGCGCTGGCCTGCGGGGGGATGGCCGCGCTGGGGCTGATTCTGGGCCTTGCCCGCCCCGCATCGGTAGGGGCAGGCCTCGCGCCTGCCCCAAAGGGGCAACCGGTAGGGGCAGGCCTCGCGCCTGCCCCAAGGGGGCAACCGCAGGGGGGGCAACCGCAAGGGTTGCCCCTACAGGCGCCTGCCCTACGTTTCCTGGCCTTCTGGCTGACGCTCCCTCTGCTGATCGTCTGGCTCATCTCTCTGCGCCAGCCGCTTTTCACCGACCGCTACCTGATCTGGGCCGCGCCAGCCTTCTATCTGCTGGCCGGTCATGGCTGGGCGGCCTTAAGAAGAACCACGAAGACACGAAGACACAAAAGAATAAATTTTCCCTTTGTGTCTTTGTGTCTTTGTGGTATTATCTTCTTTATCTTTGCCCTGAACCTGCACGCGCAGGCCACTATTCCCATTAAGTCGGACGTTCGGGCCGCCGCCGCGTACGTGGAGTCCCGCTACCAGCCCGGGGACCTGCTCATCTTCCAGATTCCCCACATCCGCTACACCTTTGACTACTACTTCGGCCCCACGGACTACCTCTGGGCCGACGGGCTCTACACCAACCACCGCGCCGAGGGGGGAGAGTACCGTTTATCTGAAGACTCCGCCGGTCGGTGGATGGCCCTGGTCGTCGGGGACCATAACAGGGTCTGGCTGGTGGCCTCAGAGGTGGAGATGTGGGATGAGCGGAATCTGGTGCAGGGGTGGCTGGAGCGGACGTTCGTCCGGGCCGACGAGGCCCACTTCACCCGGGTGGATGTGTACAAATACCAGCGGTAATCGTAACTGTTCAGCCTCACCCCTCCCCCAGCGGCTTCGCCGCTGCCGCCGCAGGCGGCGGGGGTGGGGTGAGGAAGCCTGAATAGTTACTGGTAATCTACCCCAGAAACCGGGCCAGGAACTCCACCCGGCGCCGTTTGGCGTCCACCACATTCTCCGTCTTCAGGAAACTGTGCCCCTCGTCCGGATAGAGGACGAAATCACATTCCTTCCCCAGCGCTCGCAGCGCGTCCCGCGCCTGAACGGACTCCTGGGCCGGACAGCGCGGGTCGTTGGCCCCGCAGATGAGTTGGACGGGCGCCTGAATGCGGTCCAGGAAAAAGAACGGTGAGCGCTCGTAGTAGCGGTCCCGGTCCTTCTCCGGGTCGCCGAAGTTCTCCCGGTCCCACTGCTGCAGGTCCTCCCGCTCGCTGGCGTATTCGGTGAACCAGTTCAGGAACGGCACGACGGCCGACCCCGCCACCCAGCGGTCGGGGTAACGGGTGAGCACGGTCATCGTCAGG
>JAPYWT010000496.1 GCA_028276215.1 Thermoflexus sp.
CCTGGGGTGGTGCTTGGGGGCACCTGGGCCCTCACCCCTCCCCCTGACCCCCTCCCCTCTCCCGCCCAGCGGGAGAGGGGAGGGGGTGGCGGCGAAGCCGCCGGGGGAGGGGTGAGGCACCTCCTCCACCACGACCGGCCCCTCCACCTTCCGGTAGAGGTCGGTCTCGTCAAAGAGGACATAGCCGTCGGAGAGGGCGCGCAGCCAGGCGGCAACCCGGTGCCCGTTGGCCGTCGGGGTGATGAGGTAGCGGTCCCGGCCCCACTCGTCGGGCTCCTCCCGCTGGACGACGACGTCGGCGATGAGGCCGCCGTGACGGTCCAGCATGCGGGCCCCCCCGCCGTGACGGTCCAGCATGCGGGCCCCCCTGGATTGGCCCGGCTCCAGGTCGGCAATGTTGGCGGTGACCACCTGCTGGACGAACTGCCGGGCCCGCCAGCCGGTCACCCGCAGGGCCGTGGGGTTCTCCTCCGGCCCGAAGGAGTAGAAATGGGGGTAACCGGTAGGGGTGTACTCAAAGTCAATGCCGGCCTTCTCCGCCAGTTTGGCCACCCCTGCCCGGACCTCCTCCAGGACGTCCAGGTCCACCTTCCCGCGCGGCAGGGTGCCGACCAGGCCGTTGTAGGCGAAGGGCTGGATGGCGAAGAGGAGACGGGCGATGAGGTCGGCCAGGGTGTCCATATCCTCTTCGGTGAGCCCCCGTTGGGTGACCCACGGGGTGCCCATGCGGATGCCCGTTGCCAGGGCGGTCACCGTGTCGCCGGGGATGGTGTTTTTGTTGACGACGACGCCAGCCAGGTCCAGGATGCGGGCCGCCGGTTCGCCCCAGACGGGGTATCCGGTGCGGGTGGGGATGGACTTCAGGTCCACCAGGAGCAGATGGGTGTTCGTGCCGCCGTAGGCCAGGCGGAGCCCCCGTTTCTGGAGCGCATCCGCCAGGGCGCGGGCGTTGGCGACAATCTGGTGCTGGAGGCGGCGGAACTCCTCCGTGCGGGCCAGGCCGAAGGCGACCGCCATGGCGGCGAACTTGTTGACGTGGGGGCCGCCCTGCTCGCCGGGGAAGATGGCCATGTCTATGGCCTGGGCCAGCGCCTCGTCGGTGGTCAGGATGCAGGCGCCGCGCGGCCCGCAGATGGTCTTGTGGGTGGTGAAGACGGTGACGTGGGCGATGCCGACGGGGTTGGGGTACGCCCCCGCTGCGGCCATGCCGGCCGTGTGGGCGATGTCGGCGACCAGGTAAGCCCCGACCTCGTCGGCGATGGAGCGGAAGGCGTGCCAGTCGGGCGCCCAGGGGTAGGACGTGTACCCGGCGACGATAACGCGCGGCCGGTGCTGCCGGGCCAGTTCCCGAATTGCGTCGTAGTCCAGCCGCTCCGTCTTCGGGTCCACGCCGTAGGAGACCCGCCGGTACCACTTGCCGGAGAAGTTGAACTCGGAGCCGTGGGTCAGGTGGCCGCCCTGGAAGAGGTCCATTCCCATGAGGACGTCGCCGGGCTTCATCAGGGCCTGGTAGATGGCCAGGTTGGCGGCAGCGCCGGAGAGGGGCTGGACGTTGACGAAGATGTGCTCGGGGCGGACGGAGTCGTGGGCGAAGAGTTCGGCGCAGCGGCGCTGGGCCAGACACTCCACCAGGTGGACGTAGTCCACGCCTTTGTAGAAGCGGCGGTCGGCGTAGCGGCGGTAGAAGGCCAGTTGCCAGGCCACGTCCCGCAGCCGCTCCTCGGGGTCGCGGGTCATGCGCAGGGGCGGGTAGCCCTCGGCGTAGACGTTCTGGAAGACGGAGCCCAGGGCCTGCCGGACGGCCTTCGGGGCGTAGGACTCGGAGGGGATGAGAATGAGTTTTCGGGCCTGACGCTCCTGTTCCCAGCGGATGAGGTCGGCCATAAAGGGGTCCAGTTCTTCCAGGTCAGCGCGGAAGAGAAAGTCGGTGGACATAGGGCCTCCTGAAACGTGAAAAGTGAAAAGTGAAACGTGAAACGTGAAACGTGAAACGTGAGCGGAGTTCAATCGGGTTTCTGACGGTAGAGGTCTTCAGGACGAAAGCCCAGATCACGCAGGATTGCGCGCAACGTTCCGGGCTTCAGGTCTTTATTGCCCCAATCGGGAATCGTCGTGAAGTGCCCATTGGCTGGGTTGTACCAGATGCGGTGCGAGCCGCGTCCAGGCCGCACGTATTCACAACCCAGTTCACGGAGACGCTTTGCCAGTTCCCGGTACTTCACAGGGGGACTCCCTGCAGCAAAAGGGCAACAGGAACAGCAGGTTCCAGGCATTGAAGAGAGGGCGGGAGAGGGATTCCCTTTTCTTTCCACGCGGCGATCATTGCCCGAATGTTCCCCGGCATTGCCCGCATCGCTTCATCCAGTGTTTCCCCCCAGGCCCGGCATCCCGGCAACAGAGGGGTGCTGACGCAGTAGACTTCGTCCTCCTCCAGATATTCCACAACGACCGGAATGGTGATGACGTCTGTCATTGTGTCCTCCTCAAAACGACAAACGCGCGAACAGCAGCGGCAGGGCTACCAG
>JAPYWT010000495.1 GCA_028276215.1 Thermoflexus sp.
GCCAGTGCGGTGGCCCAGAGGCACTCGCGCCGGTCCGTCCCCGTCGCCCACCAGATAGCGACCGGCCGGGCGACGGCCCGCAGGAAATCTATGTGCCAGACCGGGGGTTTGGGGTGGCGGAGGTGGCGGGCCAGCCGGGCCGCCAGGCCTCCCGGCCCCCGGGCGCTGCCCACGTAGGCCAGCCAGCCCGTCGGGATGCGGAACTCCCCCAACTGCCCGACCCGGACCTGCTGCTCGTCCTCCACCACCAGAACCAGTACATACGTGCCGGGCAGACCGGGCACGCCCTCCATAACCCCCTGCTCCCTACTACTCCTTACTCCCTACTCCTTACTCCCTACTCCTTACTCCCTACTCCTTACTCCCTACTCCTTACTTCCTACTCCTTACTTCCTACTCCCTTACTCCCCCCTATCCCCCGCAGCCACAGCCTCCCGGCTCCCCACGCTGCGACGCCCCCCAGACCCACCAGCCCGAGACCGACCAGGTCCATCCGGGAGACGGCGTGGGAGGTGTCCATCGTGTACACAGGACCCCCTTCATAGGGATCGGGAAGCGCCATCACCAGAAGGCCGCCCAGAATCCCCAGCAGACCGACAACCGCCAGAACGAACACCCCCTTCACGTTTCACGCTTCACGTTTCACGTTTCACGCATCACGTTTCACGTTTTACGTTTCACGTTTTACGTTTCACTTTTCGGGTGGCGGCACCGGCAAGTCCTCCACCGCCACGTGAATCCACTTATCCCCCTCCTCAATCAGCATCACCGGGATGTCGTCGCGGATGGGGTATTTGCGGCCGCAATCCGGCTCCTGGCAGACCAGCCAGCAGCCGTGGACCAGTTCCAGCCGTCCCGGGTCGTCGCCGGGTTTTCGGGTCTCCCCGCTCACACAGTAGGGGCAACGGAGAATGGCCAGCAGTTCCGGGTCTACCATAACGTCCTCCTTACCACACGGATCAGGCTGGTAAAATCATACACCAAAACGGGAAAACCGCCAGTCAGACCCCGGACGACAGACCATAGACCACAGACCACGGACGACAGACGACAGACCACGGGCCCCGCGTGTCCTTGCAGGAAACCCTCCTTCGGTTTATAATAGACCACCGATGATAGACGACTGACCACAGACCACAGAAGACAGACGACGGACCACTGACCACGGACGACAGACGACGGACCATTGACCACTGACGGCTGACGGCTAACGGCTTATCATCCGGGGAAGTGTCGGAATGGGCAGACGAGCGTGACTTAGGATCACGTGGGTCCTCCCGTGCGGGTTCGAGTCCCGCCTTCCCCACTGGAATCCGGGGCGAGAGCCCCCGTTTCAATGATTTTTGGAGGTTGAATGGAGAAATCAACGATACCTGTGACCACCGAAGCGGTGGGGAAACGAGACCTGCGGCTGACCGTGGAAATTCCCGAAGAGCGGGTCCAGCAGGAGATGCGCCGGGTCGCCCGGGAGATTTCGGCTCAGGTCAACATTCCGGGCTTTCGGAAGGGCAAAGCCCCCTACAGCGTCATCCTGCAGCGGTACGGGGAGGAGCGCCTGCGGGAGCAGGTGGCGGAAGACCTGACCCGGGAGTTCTATCGGGCCGCGATAGAACAGGAGGGAATTACGCCCTACGGACCGGCGAGCCTGGAAGAGGTCCAGTTGAGCCCCATGCGGCTCACCTTCACCCTCCCGCTCCCGCCCGTCGTCCGTCTGGGCGACTACCGCTCCCTGCGGGTGGAGTTCCCACCGGTAGAGGTGCCGGAAGAGGACATCCAGGAAGTGCTGGAGACCATCCGCCAGGAGAATGCAGTGCTGGAGCCCGCAGAAGGACGGGGCGCTCAGCCGGGGGACCTCCTCCACATCCAGGTGGAGGGCCGCACCGACCAGGGCGAACTGTTTCTGAAGGACGACGACGTCGAGGTGATTCTGGACCCTGAGGACACCTACCCGGCCCCCGGCTTCTACCAGGCGCTGGAGGGGATGACCCCTGGGGAGGAACGCACCTTCCGCCTGAAGATGCCCGGGGGTCAACCCTCTGAGGAAGCAGAATTTCGCGTCCAGTTACTGGCTCTCTACAGCCGTATCCTGCCCGAACTGGACGACGACCTGGCCCGGACGGCGGGCCCCTACCCCACCCTGGAGGCGCTGAAGGAAGACATCCGGAAGCAACTCCTGCAGATGAGGGAGAGAGCGGCACGGGAGGAATATGCCCGGGCGGTCATCCAGCGGCTGGTGGACCAGGCAGAGGTGGAGTATCCCTCCTTCCTGCTGGAGGAGCGGATGCAGGACCTGATGGAGGATTTGGAAAAGCGGGTCCGGGAAGAACAACGGATGACCCTGCAGGACTACTTGAAGGTCGCCGGGCAGACGCTGGAAGACCTGCAGGAACGTCTTCGTCCTGTGGCGGACTTTCTGGTCCGCCGGATGCTGGTCCTGGGAGAACTGGCGTGGGCGGAAAGGCTGACGGTGAGCAATGAAGAAATAAACCAGCGCATCCAGGCGCTCAGTGAGGCCTGGGGAGACC
>JAPYWT010000497.1 GCA_028276215.1 Thermoflexus sp.
GTAGCGCAGGCTGTTAGCCTGTAACCGGCCCGGCGGCTGGCACGACATCGCAGGGGGATTTTGCGGCATCTGCCGCAAAATCCCCCTGTTTTATCCCGGCAGGTCCTCTATGCCATTCCCTTCCCGGTTCAATTCCCCCAGTTCTCCGGTGACGGTGAAGATCACCCGCTCGCAGATGTTGGTCACCCGGTCGGCGGCGCGCTCCAGGTTGTGTGCGGCCCAGAGGAGATGGTTGGCCTGGTCTATGTTCTTCGGGTCCGCCAGGATGTAGGTCACCAGTTCCCGGTAGACCTGGTTGTAGAGGGCATCCACCTCGTCGTCCTCGGCGGGGATGGCGCGGGCCAGCGCCACATCCCGGCGGGCGAAGGCATCCAGGGCCCGACGGAGCATGCTACACGCCCGCTCCGCCATGCGGGGGATGTCAATCAGGGGCTTTATCAGCGGCTGGTCGCCGATCATCAGGTTGATGCGGGCAATGCCCTTGGCGTAGTCCCCCATTCGTTCCAGTTCGGAGGCCAGGTCCAGAATGGCTGCCAGGGCGCGCAGGTCGCTGGCCATGGGCTGCTGGGTGGCGATCAGCACCAGCACGTCGGACTCAATGGCAAACCGCCGGGCGTTGATGTCCCGGTCCTGCGCGATGATACGTCGGGAGGCCTCAAAATCCCGCCGCTTCAGCGCGTCCACCGATTCCGCAATTGCCCGCTCCACCATGCTCCCCAGGACCAGCAACTCGTCCTGCAGGCGCTGCAGTTCCCGGTCAAATGTCTCTCGGGGCATTGTTCCCTCCTTATTCCCCTACTCCCTACTTCCTACTCCCTACTCCCTGCTTACCCTGCCCGTCCGGTGATGTAGTCCTCGGTGAGTTTTCTGGCCGGACGGGTGAAGATGACCTCGGTGGGGCCGAATTCCACCAGTTCCCCCAACCAGAAGAATCCGGTCCAGTCCGATACCCGGGCCGCCTGCTGCATGTTGTGCGTCACGATGACGATGCAGTAGTTCTCCCGCAGGCGGCGCATCAGTTCCTCTATCTCCAGCGTGGCGATGGGGTCCAGCGCCGAGCAGGGCTCGTCCATGAGAATCACTTCCGGCTGGACGGCGATGACACGCGCCAGGCAGAGGCGCTGCTGCTGGCCCAGGGAGAGGTTCAGCGCGTTCTGCCGGAGGTTGTCCTTGACCTCGTCCCAGAGGCCCACATCCCGCAGACTCCGCTCCACAATCTCGTGCAGGTCGTGGTGGCGGTGGAGGCCCAGGACCCGGGGGCCGAAGGCGACGTTATCAAAGACCGACTGGGGGAACGGGTTGGGCCGCTGGAAGACCATGCCCACCCGTCGGCGCAAATCCACCACGTCCGTGCCCGGCGCGTAGATGTCCACCCCGTCCAGGAGCACCCGCCCCTCCACCCGCGTGTGCGGGATGGTGTCGTTCATCCGGTTCAGGCAGCGCAGGAAGGTGGATTTGCCGCAACCCGATGGGCCGATGAGAGCCGTAATCTGCCGGTCCGGGATGACCATAGAGATGTCGGAGAGGGCGATTTTGTCGCCGTAGTAGAAGTTCAGATGTTCTACGCGGATTTTGGCGTCATTGGTCATTGGTCATTCTCAGAGCGGCGGGCGGCGGGTGTGCCAGTCGGTGGCCTGCTCGTAGGCGTAGGCGACCCGCAGGATGGTCGTCTCCCCCAGGGCCGGCCCCATAATCTGCAGGCCGATGGGCAATCCCTGCGCGTCAAAGCCGCAGGGGACGTTGATCCCACAGATGCCCGCCAGGTTGACGGAGAGAGTGAAAATGTCGGAAAGGTACATCTGGATGGGGTCGTCCGTCTTCTCGCCGATGCGAAAGGCGGTGGTGGGACTGGTGGGGGTCACGATGACGTCCACCTGCTGGAAGGCGCGGTCAAAATCCCCCTTGATGAGCGTCCGGACTTTCTGCGCTTTCAGGTAGTAGGCGTCGTAGTAACCGGCGCTGAGGGCGTAGGTGCCCAGCATGATGCGCCGCTTGACCTCGGGGCCGAAGCCCTGGCCCCGCGTCTGCTTGTAGGTGTCCTCCAGGGAGTTGCCGACGATGCGGAGGCCGTAGCGGACGCCGTCGTAGCGGGCCAGGTTGGCGCTGGCCTCCGCCGGGGCGATGAGGTAGTAGACGGGGAGGGCGTAGTCGGTGTGGGGCAGGCTGACCTCCACGATTTCGGCCCCCAGGTCGGCCAGTTTCTCCAGGGCCGCGCGCACGGCCGCCTCTACCTCCGGCTGCATCCCGGGGATGAAGTACTCCCGGGGCGCGCCGACCCGCATCCCGCGAATGTCGCCGGTCAGCGCGGCGGTGGCATCCGGGACCGGCGCGTCCAGGGAGGTGGAGTCCAGTGGGTCGTGCCCGGCGATGACGTTCAGCAGAATCGCTGCGTCGGTGACGTCGCGGGTCAGCACGCCCACCTGGTCCAGCGAGGAGGCGAAGGCGATGAGGCCGTAGCGGCTCACCCGTCCGTAGGTGGGCTTCAGGCCGACGATGCCGCAGAGGGCGGCGGGC
>JAPYWT010000498.1 GCA_028276215.1 Thermoflexus sp.
GGTGACGATGACGTACATCAGGCCGTTGAGCCAGGCGACGTCGGTGCCGGGGCGGGGGCGCAGATAGAGGTCGGCCAGTCGGCCGATCTGGACCTCGCGCGGGTCAATGACGACCACTTTCGCCCCTCGCTCTTTGGCCTTCAGGACGTGGCTGGCGATGAGGGGGTGGGCCTCGGTGGTGTTGGAGCCGGTGATCAGGAAGCAGCGGGTGTGCTCGCTGAACTCCGGGGTGGAGTTGGTCATCGCGCCACTCCCGAATGCGGCGGCCAGACCGGCCACCGTGGGGGCGTGTCAGAGGCGGGCACAGTGGTCCACGTTGTTGGTCTTGAAGAAGGCGCGGGCCAGTTTCTGGGCCAGGTAGTTCTCCTCGTTGGTGCACTTGGCGGAGACCAGGAAGCCCAGGGCATCGGGGCCGTACGTGTCGCGGATTTGGGCCAGCCGCTCCGCGACCCGGTCCAGCGCCTCGTCCCACGATGCCTCCCGGAAGCGGTCGCCCTCCCGGATGAGGGGGGTCGTCAGCCGGTCCGGGTGGCGGACGAAGGCGGTGGCGTTCCAGCCCTTGATGCACAGTTTCCCCCCGCTGACGGGGTGCTCCTTCGCCGGCAGCACGCCGACGATTTCGCCGTCCAGAACCTGAATATAGAGGCCGCATCCGGCCCCGCAGTAGGGGCAGGTGGTAAGGACGTTGTGGTAGTCCATCACTTCCTCCCTCAGGATGAAGAGGGTGCTGTTCGTGTGGATGCTTCCAGAACCGTTATGCCAACCAGCCGGTTTCCCCTGTACCGCAGCAAGATGCCGTCCTCGGTCATGACGCTGTCTGTGGCCTTCTGCGGGCGTTCAAAACTGATATACAGTACATCGGCTTCGGCGTCGTAATCCACTCAGAAGCGCCGGGCAGGGATGTGGAATCCGTGTTCATCCGTACCCATCCGCGTTTACCCGTGTCCTATTCACACACAAAGACACAGAGGCACACGTGTCTTTGTGGTTATCCTCCTACGCCGTTGCGAGAGATAATGCGGTCAACCGTTCCACCCTGTCGCCAAGTTCCCCCAGCATCTCCTGGATCGCGCGTACGGTTTCCTCGTCAAAAAGCACCTCTCCGCATTGATCGCACACCCATGCAGGCACATCATCAATGATCAGGTGATAACCCCGGCGGGTGGCCGTATAACTGACCTTCTTCTGTACCAGTTCACCCTGACAGTAAAGGCATTTCATAGGATTTTATCTCCTTTTCCTGGTTCGCCAATCCGACTCCCACAGGGCTTCGTGGGGGATGTAGACCGTAATAATAGCCAGATACTCGGATTTCGGGGCACAAACCACGTGGATTGGACGTCCACCATATCCCCAACCCAGCATCAGGCAACTGTGCCCCCGTGCATCTTCAGGGTAATCCTCTATCACCTCGCCATGGAAGACGACTTGTCTGACCTCCTCAGTGGAAATCATCCGCTCAGGAGCATTCATTTGATGCAAGGCATGCGGCAGAAACAGGATTCGCCGCGCAGCCGATTTTCTAACCTCCTCCAGAATGTTCTTGTCAGCAGCCATATTTACTTATCCACCATCGCCCCCGCCGCCAGCGTCAGGGAAAGGGGCGGAGGGGCGAAGAGGTCGGCGCCGGGTTCGTACCCCAGCATCTGGGCCACATCCCGCCGCAGAAGGTCGTAGAGGACGGTCAGCGGGATGTGGGCCGGGCAGGCCAACTCGCACTGGCGGCAGGCCACGCAGCGGGCCGCCATGTGCATGGCGCGGATGAGGTGGAAGGACGGGAAGGGCGGGGCCAGCACCCCCGGCTCCACCCAGAGGGGGTCCTCCAGCGCGCAGGCCTCGCAGAAGCACTCCGGGCAGATGTTGCGGCAGCCGTAGCACTTGATGCATTTGGCGAACTGCTCCCGCCAGAAGGCCCAGCGCTCCGTCAGCCCCATCTGTTCGTATCTGGCGATGATCGGATTGGGGGAACCGGCGGGGGCCGGTGAGCCCAGGGCCACCGCCTGCGGCCAGCCCTCCGTCTTCGGGAAGGGGGCATTGCAGTGGCACTCTTCCGCCTCCTCCGCGGTGCAGGCCACCCCCAGGATATAGAGGCGGTCGGGGTCCACCTGCTGGCGTTTGGCCATCTCCACCAGTGCGCGCAGGTCGCAGGCGCGGGCGACGACGCCGAAGCGGGCCTGCGGGTAGCGCTTCTGCAGCAGGGAGACCACCGACGCCAGGGGATAGCGGGGGGAGAGGACCAGTTCGGAGAGGTCATCCCCCGGACGGAACAGGTACGGCGCGGTGCCCACGACCGTCCGCCGCAGGCCGACGATGCCGTCCAGTTCGGGCAGTTTCTCCGCCACATGGGCGCGCAGAGCATCCATCAGGTCGTTGGGGGTCATAGACGACTCCTGAGTCGCTATTTTGACTTCGCTGGTAATTACCTACCACAAAGGTCACAAAGTACTCACGAAGGACACAAAGGGTAAAAATCGTCCTCCGTGTCCTTTGTGTGGCCTTCGTGT
>JAPYWT010000027.1 GCA_028276215.1 Thermoflexus sp.
TGCCCATCCGTGTCCCATTGAACGGGAAACAAAGGTAAGACGGGCATTTACGGCTTATCAATCCGTGTCTATCCGTAGCATCCGTGTGAATCCGTGTACTGCCCGATCAAAAGTGTCAGGTGACCAGCGGTGGGAATAAAAACAAAGGGGGCAACCGCAAGGGCCACGCCCCGAAGGGGCTCGCCCTGAGGGGTTGCCCCTACAACGATCATCTCAGCCCAACGGTAGGTTTGGGCTTATTTTTACAGATACTCCCGCAGTTGTCGGCTGCGGCGGGGGTGACGCAACCGGCGGAGGGCCTTGCCCTCAATCTGACGGATTCGCTCCCGGGTCAGACCGAACTTCTGCCCTACTTCCTCCAGTGTGTGGCTGCGGTTGCCGCCCAGCCCAAAACGGAGGCGCAGGATGCGCGCTTCCCGGGGGCTCAGGGTGGAAAGCACTTCCTCTATTTTTTCCGCCAGCATCTTCTGGTACGCGCTCTGGGGGGGAGTGGGCGTGGAATCGTCCTCAATGAACGCCCCCAGTTCGTTATCCTCCTCCTCCCCCACCGGGTGCTCCAGGCTGATCGGCCGCCATGAGACCCGCATCATCCACTGCACTTTGCGCGGTTCCATGTCCAGTTCGGCGGCAATCTCCTCGGGGGTCGGCGGGCGCCCGTACTCCTGCTCCAGTTGCTGGGCCGTCTTGTAGAGCCGACGGATGCGGTCGGACATGTGGACGGGGACGCGGATGGTGCGGCTCTGGTCGGCCACGGCCCGGCTGATGGTTTGACGGATCCACCAGGTCGCGTAGGTGCTGAAGCGATAACCTCGCCGGTAGTCAAACTTCTCCACGGCCTTCATCAGGCCGAGATTCCCCTCCTGGATCAGGTCCAGGAAAGGGACTCCGTGACCGATGTATTTTTTCGCGATGCTGACCACCAGGCGAGTGTTGGCCTTGATCAGGTGTTCCCGCGCCGCCCGGGCCTCCTCCACCAGCGCTTCCAGTCGGGCCCGCTCCACCGGGTCGGTCCCGTTGTTCGCCAGCACCCGTTCCGCCTCGCGCCCGACTTCAATGATGTGGGCCAGATGGGTCTCTTCCTCAAGTGAGAGCAACGGTACCCGGGCCATTTCCCGAAGGTAAAGACCCACCGCGTCGTCCGCCGCAATCCCACTCAGGTCATCCAGGTCTACCTCGGTCAGTTCGGCCAGGTCTTCCGTCTCTGGAGCGGGCAATTCATCATATACCTCAATGCCCGCTTCGCTTAACAGCGCGATGATTTCATCCAGTTGCTCCGGAGAACCTTCAGCCTCCGGCAACAGGTCCAGAATATCACTGGTCGTCAGGTACCCCTGGGCTTCCGCTTTCTCCAGCAGTTCTTCCAATATATCCATACTCCCTACTCCTTAATCCCTACTTCTTAAGAAACTGAGCCAGGGGAGCCAGTCGGGGGTCTACTCTCTCCTCCGCACAGCGGCAGGGTTCCAGGTTCAGATTTGCTCCGCACTCCGGGCAGATGCCCTTGCAGTCCGGGCGGCACAGCGGCTTCATCGGGAGATTGACCCAGATTTGCTCCCGCAGCAGGGGCAGGGGGTCAAACCACCCCTCCTCGGTGAGGGTATACGTGATTCCGGGGCGCGGTCGTCCCAATCCGATGGTCTCCTCTACTTCCAGGACGGTGTCGTACGGAAATGGTTCCAGGCAGCGGACACACTCTATCTCCACGCGGGTTTCTACCCGGGCTTCCACCAGAATGCCGCCCTGGACGCGAGTGAACTGAATGGGGCCCCGGAGGAAGGCCACCGAGATGTCATCCAGGTGCTGAGGGCCTTCATCCAGAGTGAAGGAGAGGCGCTCGCCCGGACGCGCCCCGATGAGCGGGGAAAGGTCTATCTGAACCATAGAAACACAAAAGTACCAGGCACTTCCTCAGGCCCTGTCGGTCTCAGGAGAAAAGGTTCGCTGAATCCATCGGGAAAGTGCCTGGTACTGAATCGTTCAACCGCCTTTTGTGCTGGGTTTGCACATATTATATCAGAAAAGAAGACTTTCGTCAAGGGTTTTTGGTGCCAATTTTGCGACCAGTTGCCTGTTGGGACATTTTCTGGTAATATACAGTTGCACCGGAACACTCCCATCTGCGCGAGGAGAACAGCCATGAAAGTCCTCTCCTATAATGCCGAACTCTGCGTTGGCTGCCATATCTGTGAGGAGGTCTGCGCGGAGACCTGGTTCAAGACCCCCGACGCGGCGAAATCCAGCATCGTGATTCGGGACGAGGGTTCGGGTCCCCTGCAGGCCACGTTCTGTGTCCAGTGCGGCGAATGCATCGCCGTCTGCCCGACCCAGGCCCTGTATCGGGATAAACAGGGCATTGTCCGGTTGCGCAAGCAACTCTGTGTGGGGTGCCTCTCCTGCGTCGGCTTCTGCCCGTACCTGGCGATGTTCTACCATCCGGACCTGCTGGAGCCGTTCAAGTGCGTGGCCTGCGGGCAGTGTGTGAAGGAGTGCCCCGCAGACGCGCTGGCTCTGGTGGAGATGCCCACTCCCACACCGTAGGCTGACCAGCACCCCCGGAGGCGCGCAAGTGATGAAAAAGGGGTTGGAGCGAAGGCTTTGCCTTTGCTCCAACCCCTTTTCTTTGGGCGCCCCTCTTACTGAACGCGAATCCGGCTCAGGAGCCTGTATAAATCCGCGTTTATCCGCGTCCGCCCGTGGTGCGATCCAGAAACGCCGCGGTCCGGCGGGCAATGCGGTCCCAGGAGAAGTTGGCGGCGAGGGCCCGCGCGCCGGCCTCCAGACGGGCCCGCAGTGCCGGGTCGCGGTACACCCGCTGGACCGCCTCCGCCAGCGCGCCCGCATCGCGCGGCGGCACCAGCAGCATGTTCTCCCCGTCCCGTACCTCCGGCAGCGGCAGGGCCGGCCGGGTGGTGACGATGGCCCGCCCGTGGGCCAGGCAGGCGTGCAGCGTCCCCCGCCGGAAGGAGACGCCGTCCCGATAAGGCAGGACGCAGACGTCGGTCGCCAGCAGGCCCGCCGAGACCGCCTGGGGGTCGGTGTAGCCGGTCCAGTGGACCCGCTCCGCCAGCCCCAGTTCGGCAATGAGGCCGTCTATCCGGGCCGCGTAGGCCCGGTTGGTGGGGTCGGAAGTCCCTACCCGTCCACCGACCATCAGCAGGTGGGCCGGAACGCCGTCCGCGACCAGCCGGGCCAGGGCCCGGATCAGTTCCTCCCCGCCCTTGCTCTCGTTGAGGAAACCGAAGTAGCCCAGGAGCAGGTCATCGGGGCCCACGCCCCAGCGGGCTCGTTCGGCGTCCCGGTCGTAGTTCGGGGGCGGCACCGGTGGGATGTTGCTCCCGATGGGGATGAGGGCCAGACGCTCCCGGGGAATCTCCCGCTCCAGCCTCCGGTAGTCCTCGTGGTTGGTGACAATCACACCATCCGCGCGGCGGGCCAGCATCCGGACGACCCGCCAGCGCAGGGGGCCGGCCTTAGGGAAGAGGTACGGCACCCGCAGGTCGTGAAAGGTCACCACCACGGGCGGGCGCACGGAACGGCGGGGGAGGAAGTGGACCGCCGGGTGCATCCCGTAGGCGGCGGCCTGGTACTGGAGGTTCAGGACGTCCAGACGCTCCTGCCGGGCGATACGGAGCACCTCCCGCCAGCAACCCCAGCCCCAGGAAAGGACGGCGCGATGCACGGTACAGGTCGCAGGGCGCGGGTCGCAGGGCGCAGGGCGCCGGTCACCGGTCGCCGGTCGCAGGTCGCAGGTCGCATCCGAGCGGAGGGGGCCGGTGACGACATGGACATCGTGGCCCAGGGCCGCCAGGGCCTCCGCCAGATGATGGGTGAAATCCCCCACGCCGCCCTGGTCGGGGGGAAATTCGCCGGTCACCAGTCCGATGCGCATGGCTTCATGAACTCACACGGAGACACAAAGACCACAAAGATATATTTGGCGATTCATCTGCATCCGACAAGGGACTGCACCACCTGCCGGTACGCCGCAATGCGCTCCGCCCGCAGGGGCCGCTTATGGCCCAGGAGCCACTTGGCCCCCTCCACCCCGATCTGCCAGAGATAGTTGCCCAGGAGGACCAGCCGCAGGACCTCCGCCGCGGCCGGGCCGTGGTACTTGCGGAAGTAGCGGATTTTGCTGGTCTGAAAGTGGATGTGGCGGGCCGGCAGGACCTGCTCGCTGCTCTTGCCCTCATAGTGGATGACGCGCGCGGTGGGCAGATAGACAACCCGCCACCCCGCCGCGCGGAAACGCCGACACCAGTCCAGTTCCTCCGAGTACATAAAAAACCCCTCGTCCAGCGGCCCCACCTGCTCCACCGCCTCCCGCCGGGCCATCAGCGCCGCGCCGGTCACCCAATCCACGTCCTGGACCTCGTCGTCGGGGCGGTCCAGGACGTAGTAGCGCGCCAGCAGACGGCGGGGGGCATAGGGCTGGAGCCAGGTGGACTCCAGGAGGGCCGTCGCCAGGGTGGGGAAGCGGCGGCGGGAGGACTGCACCGTCCCGTCGGGGTTCAGCAGTTGCGGGCCGACCACGCCGACGTCGGGGTGGGCGTCGGCGAAGGCGACCATGGTCTCCAGCGCGTCGCCCACCACCTCGGTGTCCGGGTTCAGCAGGAGGACATAGCGGCCCCGGGCAACCGCCAGCCCCTGGTTGTTGGCCGCCGTAAAGCCCCGGTTGTCGGGATTGGCCATCAGGTGGACCTGGGGAAACTCCGTCCGGACCATCTCCGGGCTTCCATCGGTGGAACCGTTGTCCACGACGATGATTTCCAGTTGGCAAGCGGGCAAGTTGGCAAGTATGGAGTGGAGACAGCGCCGGAGGAGGTCCCGGACGTTCCAGTTGACAATGATGACGGAGAGATCGGGCATGAATGACCAATGAAAAAATGACCAATGACGAATGACGAAATGACCAATGAGGAAATACGCGCAGGAGTTGCGCAGTTGGTCTTTTTTGCCACGAATTGCACGAATTTACACGAATTTAAAGAAATAAAATTCGTGCCAATTCGTGAAATTCGTGGCGAATTCCGAAGTTTATCCGCGTCCCGTTCTAAAACTGGCGGCGGACGACGAAATCGGCCAGGTCCAGGAGGGCGGCGCGGTATTCGGACGGCGGGAAGGGTTGCAGGGCCTCTTTCGCTTCCCGGATGTAATCGCGGGCGATCTGGAGGGAGCGTTCAATGGCCGGGGAGGCCGCGATGGCCCGGACCGCTTCCTGCACCGTCGGGTCGGATGAGCCCTGGTGGAGGATACGATGAAGGGCCGGGTGGTCGCCGCTTTGCTCCAGGAAGAGCATGACGGGCAACGTGACCAGTCCCTGACGAAGGTCGCTGCCCACCGGCTTGCCCAGGGTCCGCTCGTCGGCGACGAAATCCAGGACGTCATCCACGACCTGGAAGGCCAGGCCCAACCGCTCACCGTAGGTTCGCATGGCGGCGATGGTGGCTTCGTCGGTGTGGGCCAGGATGGCTCCCGACTCCGCTGAAAGGGCGATCAGAGAGGCGGTTTTGGCATAGATGCGCTGTTCGTACTCCTGGAAGGAGGGCACTTTCCCTCGCCCATCAAACATCTGCCGGATTTCGCCGTTGCAGATGACCATCAGGGTCTCGGCAAACCGCTGCACCAGGCGGGTGTTTTCGGTCCGGGCAACCCAGTAGGCGGCACGGGCGAAGAGGTAATCGCCGGTGAGGACGGTGGCGGCCGGAGACCAGCGGGCGTTGAGGGTCTCCGCGCCCCGGCGCATCAGGGAGCCGTCAATGAGGTCATCATGGACCAGGGTGGCAGTGTGGAGCATCTCCACGCCAGCGGCGGCGAAGAGCGCCACATCGGGGTCCGCCCCGCACAGGCGGGCCGACAGGAAGACCAGAGCAGGGCGCAGCCGTTTGCCTCCGCTTCCCAGCAGAAGTTCCACTGCACCGGTAATAGCCGGATGCTGGTCCGGTGCCGGTTCCTGCAAGAGGCCTTCTGCTCGCTGAAGGTCGTCCTGAATCGGGTGGAAAAACGGCAACGATGACACAGATAGTCTCCGAAAAGGGGTGGATTGCTCCTCATTATGCCATTTTCCGGCTGCTCCGTCAAGTCCGTCGGTCATACAGCCCGGCGCGCCCGTTGCGGCGGATGCGGATGACTTCCCAGAACATGTTCCAGGAGTCCCGCAGCGGGCGGACCCGGCTCCCCTCCCCGTAGTACCAGTCAATCGGCACTTCCACGATGCGATAGCCGCGCCGACGGGCAATGTAGAGCACCTCCACGTCAAACGCCCAGCCGTCCAGTATCTGCACGGAGAAGAGGTCGCGCGCTGCTTCCCGGCGGAAGCACTTGAAGCCACACTGGGTGTCCTGGATGCCGGGCACCGCCAGCAGGCGCACGACGGTGTTGAAGACGCGCCCCATCAGGTGGCGGTACCAGGGTTCGTTGAACCGCCGGGCGCCCGGTGCCTCGCGGGAGGCGATGGCGACGTCGTAGTCGGAGAGCGCCGGGGGAAGAAAGCGGGACACCTGCTCAATGGGCATCGCCAGGTCGGCGTCGCAGATGAACAGGTATTCCCCCCGTCCCTCCAGCATCCCCTTCCGGACGGCGGCCCCTTTCCCCCGGATGGGCTGGTAGAGCAGGGAGACGACGGGGTGTTCAGCCGCGACCGCCCGGACCACCTCCGCCGTCCGGTCGGTGCTGGCGTTATCCACCACCAGAATTTCTACCGGATACGCCTGCGCCTCGGCGAACGTGACCACCTGCGGGAGCGTCGTCGGCAGGCGGTGCTCCTCGTTGTAGGCAGGGATGATGATGGTCAATAAAGGAGCGGATGATTCCACAGATGCCCCCCAATTGTTTGGAAATAGGACACGGTTAAAGGGACACGGATCGGCACGGATGATACGGATTTTCACGGATTTTTATCCGTGTTTATCTGTAAAACCCGCGTTCATCCGTGTCCTGTTTCCACTGCTCTAATTCACCGGCCCCCGGCGGCCTGGACGGCTTCCCGGATGGCCGCCCGGTCGGGCAGGCCGGCCTGGGCATAGACCACCTGTCCCTTCCCGTCAAAAACGACCAGGGTGGGGACGGCGCGCACGCCGTACTCCTGAGCCAGCGCCAGCCCGGTCCGGCTCATCACGTCTATCCGCAGCACTTTCGCCGTCCCGTTCAGTTCCCGTTCTAACCTGTCCACGGCAGGTTTGGCCATCAGGCAGGCGCTTCAGGTGTTGGAGAAGAACTCCACCACGACGGGCCGACCGCTGCGGATTTCCTGGCGGAAACCGTCCAAGGAAACCGGATCGGCGGGCGTGCGCAGGAAGAGCCAGGCCCCCACCAGAAGACTGACCACCAGGATGAGAGCCCAGTTCTGCCGAAGCAGGTCGTACAGTATCAAGACGATGGCGTTCACTTCACTCCTTCCAGTAGACGAAAAATGCCCAGGACGCGAGTCTCCTCCCGCAGGAGTCGGAAACCGGCCTGGTGGACGGCGCGGGCCGTCTCCCGGTTCAGGTGGCAGACGCCGTTCCAGGCAAACCACAGGGGATGCAGGCGGTCCGTCAGCCAGGCGCCCAGGCCCCGGCCCCGGGTGTGTTCCAGCAGGACCAGGCGGCCGCCGGGCCGAAGGACCCGGTGGACCTCCGCCAGCGCCCGCCCCGGTTCGGCGACGGAGCAGAAGACCAGGGAGCCGGTGACGGCGTCAAACGCGCCGTCCCGGAAGGGGAGGTGGTGGATGTCGGCCTGGACGGCGCACACGGGGGCGCGGGCCGGACGGCGGAGAGCCTGCCGGAGCATCGGCGCGCTGTGGTCTACGGCGACGATGGTCGCCTCGGGTGGGTAGAGGGGCAGGTTGACCCCTGTGCCGACGCCCAGTTCCAGTACCTGCCCCGCCACGCCGGGGAAGGCCCGCCGCCGCATCCGCCGCAGGACCGCCGCCTCCAACGGTAGCATCCCCAGGTCATATCCGGAGGCCAGGGAGTCAAAAACGGTCACCAACTACACCTTATAGGGAACCCGTATTCCTTCCCAGCCGGGGTCAAAGTCCCTTGTATTGCGTGTGACCAATATCGCATCGGATACCTGCGCCGTAGCCCAGATAATGGCATCGGGCAGACGAATCCGGCGATACTGACGGCGGATTTGAATTGCCCGCTCAGCGATAGCAAAATCTACGGGGACGACCTCAAAGTAGGTTCGCAGAAAGTCGCGCACCCGAGGGTCATCTTCCGGCTCGCCGATCAGGACCTCCATCCAGGTGATAAGGCTGATCAGCACACGATCATACCGGAGATATTCGGCATCCGCTTCCGGCAGGCCATTTAGAGCGTCTATCACGATGTTGGTATCAAAGAGCGCCTTCATCCTGCCCCTCCCACTCGGCCCGACGCTCTTCCTGATACTTCAACGCGTCCACTTTTCGGCCTCGCCAGGAGCCAAAAGCAGGGTGGGCGCTCAGGGGGGCGCGCCGGGCAGGTTGGCGAACCGTCAAACGCTCCCGAAGAAACCGGACAAAGTCCAGAACCTCCTGCTGTTTCTCCGGCGGCAGGTACAGAACCTCATGCTGAATTTGCTCTAACAGGCTCATATTGGCCTCCTTGAGTAATTACCTACCACAAAGGACACAAAGTACTCACAAAGGACACAAAGGGATAAAATATCGTCCTTTGTGCCCTTTGTGCAGCCTTCGTGTCCTTCGTGGTTTTTATGAAACGGTTCTTGGGTAGGTAGTTACCTCCTTGAAGGGAGAAAACGGCACTCCGCTGCGCTTCGTGCCTGACTACGAACCGATGCCCAGAATCCGCTGCAGGAACTGGCCGGTGTAACTGCTCTCCACCCGCGCCACGTCCTCGGGCCGGCCCTCGGCGACCACCCAGCCCCCGGCATCGCCCCCCTCCGGCCCCAGGTCTATGATCCAGTCCGCTACCTTGATGATGTCCGGGTGGTGCTCTATGATGACCACGGTGTTGCCCGCATCCACCAGGCGGTTCAGGACGGCCACCAGTTTGTCCACGTCGGCCGCGTGCAGGCCGACGCTGGGCTCGTCCAGGACGTAGAGGGTGCGCCCGGTGGCAATCTTGGAGAGTTCCCGCGCCAGTTTCACCCGCTGCGCCTCGCCACCGGAAAGGGTCGGCGCGGGCTGCCCCAGCCGGATGTACCCCAGCCCCACGTCCTGCAGCGTCTGCAGTTTGCGCTGAATGGCCGGGAAGGCGGAGAAGAACTCCACCGCCTCGTCCACCGTCATGTCCAGCACTTCGGCGATGTTCTTCCCCTTGAAGCGGACCTGCAGCGTCTCCCGGTTGTACCGCTTGCCGTGACAGACGTCGCAGGGGACGTAGACGTCGGGGAGGAACTGCATCTCAATGCGCAGGACGCCGTGCCCCTCACAGGCCTCGCAGCGGCCCCCCTTGACGTTGAAGGAGAACCGTCCGGCCCGATACCCGCGGATTTTGGACTCCGGCAGGGAGGCAAAGAGGTCGCGGATGGGGCCGAAGAGGTTGGTGTAGGTGGCCGGGTTGGAGCGGGGCGTCCGCCCGATGGGCGACTGGTCAATGTTGATGACTTTGTCTATGTGCTCCACGCCTTCAATGGCGTCGTGCTCCCCCGCGGGCTCCCGGGAACCATGCAGCATCTGCGCCAGCCGCCGGTAGAGGACGTCCACCAGCAGGGTGGACTTGCCGGAGCCGGAGACGCCGGTGATGCAGACAAACATCCCCAGCGGGATGCGGACGTCAATGTCCTTCAGGTTGTGCTCCCGGGCCCCCCGCACGACCAGGAACTGGCCGTTGCCGGGGCGGCGCTGGCGGGGGAGGGGAATGCGGCGCCGGCCGGAGAGATACGCCCCGGTCAGGCTGACGGGGTGGCTCAGGACATCCTCCAAGGTTCCGGAGACGACGACCTCGCCCCCCTTCTCCCCGGCCCCCGGCCCCAGGTCAATAATCCAGTCCGCGGAGCGGATCATCGCCTCGTCGTGCTCCACGACGAGGAGGGTGTTCCCCAGGTCCCGCATCGCCTGGAGGGTACGGATGAGGCGGTCGTTATCTCGCTGGTGCAGGCCGACCGTCGGCTCGTCCAGGACGTAGAGGACGCCGGTCAACTGGGAGCCGATCTGCGTCGCCAGGCGGATGCGCTGGGCCTCGCCGCCGGAGAGGGTGTCGGCGGTCCGGTCCAGCGTCAGGTAGTCCAGCCCCACGTTGACCATAAACTGGAGCCGGGAGCGGACCTCTTTCAGGATGCGGTCGGCGATGGCCCGCTCTTTGGGGGTCAGTTGCGGCTCCAGGGCGTCCAGCCACTCCAGCAGCCGACTGGCGGGCCAGCGGGTCAGTTCGTAGATGTTCTGGCCCCCCACGGTGACGGCCAGGGCCTCAGGCCGCAGGCGGGCCCCACCACAGGCCGGGCAGGGCCGTCGGGTCATAAATTCTTCTATTTTGGCGCGGATGTAGTCGGACGTCGTCTCCCGGTAGCGGCGCTGGAGGTTGGGGACCACGCCCTCAAAGGGGGTGCGGTAGATGCGCCGCCCGCCGTCCCGGGCCGTGTAGGTGATGGGAATCTCCTCGCCGCCGCTCCCGTAGAGGATGAGGTTCCGCTGCGCGGGGGTCAGTTCCCGCCAGGGCCGGTCGGTGGGGATGTGGTAATGGTGCGCGGTCGCTTCCAGCAGTTGCCAGTAGTAGCCGTCGTGGTCGTCGGTGTTCCAGGCGACGATCGCCCCCTCTTCCAGGGAAAGGTCCGGGTTGGGGACGATGAGGTCGGGGTCCAGTTCCGTGCGCGTCCCCAGCCCCTGGCAGGTCCGGCAGGCGCCGTGGGGACTGTTGAAGGAGAACGTCCGCGGCTCTATCTCCGGCAGGCTGATCCCGCAGACCGGGCAGGCCAGGTGTTCGGAGTAGAGGAGGTCGCGCGGCTCCTCGGCGGAGACGTCGTTGATGACCACAATGCCGTCACCCAGCCGGAGGGCCGTCTCCACTGAGTCGGTCAGGCGGGTGCGGAACCCGTCATCTATCTCCTCGGGGATGATGAGCCGGTCCACCACCGCCTCAATGGTATGGAGTTTGTACCGGTCCAGTTCTATCTCCTCGTCCACTTCCCGGACCACGCCGTCCACGCGCACGCGGACAAAGCCGGCCTTGCGGATGTCCTCAAAGACGGCCTGGTGGTGACCCTTCCGGTCCTTGACCAGGGGGGCCAGTACCTGAAAGCGGGTACCGGCGGGGAGGGCCAGGACGGCGTCCACAATCTGCTGGGCGGACTGGCGGGTGACTTCCCGGCCGCATTGCGGACAGTGGGGGATGCCGATGCGCGCGTAGAGGAGGCGGAGGTAGTCGTAGATTTCGGTGACGGTGCCGACGGTAGAGCGGGGGTTGTGGGAGACGCCCCGCTGGTCAATGGAGATGGCGGGGGAGAGGCCCTCAATGGAGTCCACGTCGGGCTTCTGCATTTCCCCCAGGAACTGGCGCGCGTAGGCGGAGAGGGACTCCACGTAGCGGCGCTGTCCCTCGGCGAAGATGGTGTCAAAGGCCAGGGAGGACTTCCCCGAACCGGAGATGCCGGTGATGACCACCAGGCGGTTGCGGGGAATCTCCACGGTGATGTTTTTGAGATTGTGTTGCCGGGCGCCCCGGACGATGATCCGATCCATGATGCTCCTGTGGCGAGGGGATATTTTAACACGGGATGGGGGAATCGGCAAAGGGGGAGGGGAATCAGAGAATCAGAGAATCAGAGAATCGGAGAATCGGAGAATCGGAGAATCAGCGGGGGGGCTGGGAGGCTGGACAGCCCGGCCGCCCGGACGTAAATGTCCGGGCTGATTCTGCGAAGCCCTGCAGGCTGTTTTCAGCCCCCGAAGGGGGCTTCGCTGATTGAGCCCGACGGTTTACCGTCGGGCGGGACAGCGGGACAGCCGGGCATTGGAGGCGGAGGCCCTCACCCCACCCCCGCCGCCCTCGGGCCAAAGGCCCTTCGGGCCGAGGCCTGCGGCGGCACCCCCTCCCCTCTCCCGCCCGGCGG
>JAPYWT010000029.1 GCA_028276215.1 Thermoflexus sp.
CCAGCAGGAAGAGCAACCCGCTGGAGAGCAGCAACCGCCATCCGGATGCGGGAGAAGAAGGCCCATTCATCGGAAAGTCTGTCCCCAGTCAGGACACGGATGAACACGGATGAAACGGGTTTTCACGGGTGTTGATCCGTGTCCGTCCGTCCAACCTGTGTTCATCCGTGTGCGATGGAATAGGACACGGATAGACACGGATGGTACGAGTTTTCACGGATGTTGATCCGTGTCCATCCGTCCAATCTGTGTTCATCCGTGTACTATTCTGGGCCGGTGACCGGCAGGATAAAGTGGAAGGTGCTGCCAACGCCCATCTCGCTTTCCACCCAGATTCGGCCACCGTGCGCTTCCACCAGCGCTTTGGCGATGGCCATTCCCACCCCCGTCTCCCCCATCCCCGGGATGAGGGGTTTGTCGGCCCGGTAGAATCGCTGGAAGACGCGCGGGCGGTCCTCCGGCGCGATTCCACCCCCGGTATCCCGTACGGAGACATGGAGATACGGCGGGAGTCCTCCTTCTGCTTCCTCCAGGTGACCCGTCACCACGATTTCGGTCCCCGGGCGGGAGCACTGGCAGGCGTTGGAGAGCAGGTGCAGCATAATCTGATAGAGCGCATCCCGGTCGGCGCGGATGGGCGGGAGTTCTAAGGCCATATCCAGACGGACGGTCAGGTCCTGTTCCCGGAAGCGGGCCGAGAGCCCCATAATCGCTTCTTCTATGACGTTGATCAGGTCTATCGGTTCCGGGACCAGTTCAATCCGTCCGGTGTCCAGCGCGGTAATCTCAATCAGGTCGTTGATCAGACTGCTCAGACGTTCAATGTTCGCCTTGACCCGCTGGAGGAACTTGCGCTGCATCTCCCCCAGGATGCCCACCGACTCCCCCAGCAGGAGGTCGGTATACCCCACGATGGAGGTCATCGGAGTACGGAGTTCGTTCGCCAGCGAGGCCAGCATCTCCCGCCGCTCTTCCTCCGGAGAGGTCTCCGGGTGCAGGAGGGCCACATAGCCCGCCACGCCGCCGGAGCCGCTCATCCGGGCCAGGCTGGCCCGGACCAGTCGCCCGCCGTGCTGGAGGGTGACCGATGCGGTGGTTCCATCGGCGGTCTGACCGGTCATCAGTTCAACGACGGTCCGGGCCCACATCGGGTCCGGGAAGAGGGCGTTCAGGGGGATTCCCAGTATCTCTTCCGGCGTCTGGCCCAGGAAGTGACAGGCGATGGGATCCGCCAGCACAACGTTGCCCCGGTCGTCGGCGATGACAGTCCCGCTGCCTGCGGCCAGTTCCGGCGCAGGGGCCGGGCCGGGAGCCGGTGCCTCCGTCCCGACTTTCGCCAGGGCGGCCTCCAGTTCCCCTCGCAGGCGGGAGACTTCCGCTTCCAGTTCCTGCACCTGTTGGGCCAGTTGGGTCCGTTCGGCCTCTATGGCGGCCCGTTCTTCGGCCAACTGGCGAATCTCCTCCTCGTACAGGGCGATTTGAGAGACGACAGCACTGGCCTCCTGGACCTGTTCCTCCCGCAGGCGGAGGAGTTCGGCCAGTTCGTCAGCCCGTTTCCGATGGCGGGCGGCTTCTTCCTCCAGCAATCCGACCCGGCGGGCGAATTCCTGCGCCTCCTGGCGGGCCCGCTCCAGTTCTTCCCGGAGAGAGGCCGTCCGCTCGGCCCGCTCTGCCTCCCGCTCCCGCAGCGTCATCGCCAGTTGTTCCGCCTTCCGCTCCACCATCCTCCGACGGCTGGCGTTCCCCAGGGCACTGCCCAGCACCGCCCCTGCCGTGCGGACCACAGCCATCTCCTCTTCGGAAAGGGGGGCCGAATTCTGAGGCCGCCCCAGCAGGAGCAGCCCTACCGTCTCCTCGTCGGTCATCGGGACCACCAGCAGGGAGAGGGGGTCCCGGAAGCCCAGGCGGCGCAGGATGGACATCGTCTCCTCGCCGGACGGTCGCTGCGGCTCCCCCATCTGAGTCGCGGACGCCAGGGAAGGGTACCGGTCCAGGGGAAACACGGTGGGAGCAGAGGAGGTTCCCTTTGGAAATATCCCGACGATCCGCACTCCCGGGGTCGCGCCGACAGCGGGCAGGCCGATGGCTCCCGCCGTTGCCCCCAGGAAGCGGACCACTTCGGGCAACGAGGAGGAAAGCGCGGCCTCAACGTCGCGTGCCTGCTCCACCTGGCGGGCCAGTTCCAGGAGCCGGAGCGGGATGGTGGGGCCGGGGGCCGGGGACGGGGCCGGGGCGAACTGCAGCACATCCCCGAAGGCCTGAGCGGTCAGAAGGGGAAGGGCGATCAGATTGGCCAGCCGGACCGCTCCGGCCAGATACGGAGTTATGGGCGGCAAAATGGCCTGAACCGTGTGGCCCACGAGCCATGCCAGTATGGCGGCGACCGCCAGGCCGCTTCCGGGCTGGGGCCAGATGAGAAATGCCAGGAGGGCCAGGAAAGCCAGAAGGATGCTCCCCCATTCCCAAACCTGGGCGTGTCGGGTGGCGTTGTAGATGATGCCCTGCGCGGCCGCCGGTGCCCAGTAGAGGGCCAGGAAGACGTAGGCCAGGCTGCTACCCAGGAGAAAGGCGGCCAGCACCGCCCGTCCTGCAACACGGACCCGGCGCAGGATGGGCAGGAAAGCCCATGCCGCCAGGATGATCAGGACCAGGTCCATCCACCGCTCCAGCGGAGGGAGCACGGCCGTCGGCGAAAAGGAGCCGGTGCCGGTCAATCCGCTGACGCCGATCAGCACGACCCGGGTCGCCAGCATACCCGCAGCGGCGGCAAAGTGGCGAGCATTCCCGGCCCGTCTCCACTCAACCCACCCCACAGCCAGGAAAATCTGGATAACGAAGAGCAGTGCCAGGTGGTAGTAGAGATTTCCCGGAGGCGCGGTCACCAGATTGAGCATGCCCTGTATCACATCCATAGCCCAGCCCTCATTTTCAATTATACCACATGGTGGCTTGGGTGCACAAATCTGGACAACTGGGCGAAATGGATATCAAAGCGCGCTTGACCGCTTTTCCTCTCTGCGGTATAATGAACCCGCTTCTCCGCCGGGGAGCCTTCGTGCGGAGATTCAATTTTGTATGGGGGTTGTACAGAATGCCGAAGCGAACGTACCAGCCCAAGAAACGAAAGCGAATGCGCACGCACGGCTTCCGCGCCCGGATGGCGACGGCCACCGGACGTCGGGTGCTGAAGGCCCGGCGGCTGAAAGGGCGCCATCAACTGACGGTTCAGCGCGAGTGGGCCAAGAAGTGGAACTGGAAGGAGAGCGCCCGCCGGCCCCGGCGCCGGGCGTAGAGGCGGTGGCCTCCGGCGGCCATCCGCTGACAGGACAACCGGAACCGTGGAGCGACGAATCCGGCTCCGGCGGTCGGTGGACTTTGAGCGAGTCCGGCAGGAAGGCCGGGCCTGGTCCCACCCGCTGCTGGTGCTGGTCGCCGCTCCCAACCCGGTTGGCCTGACCCGCATCGGGGTCGTCGCCGGGCGCCGGCTGGGCACCGCAGTGGCCCGCAACCGGGCCAAACGGCTGCTCCGGGAGGCGGCCCGTCACCTCTACCCCCGCCTGGCGCCCGGATGGGACCTGGTCCTCATCGCCCGACCGCCCATCCTGACCGTCAAAGAGCCCCAGGTGGAAGCCGCGCTGGAGCGACTGGCCGGGGAGGCCGGGTTGCTGCGAACGCAGGAGGAAGTCCGGTGAAATATCTGTTGCTGGCCCTAATTCGGCTGTGGCAGTGGACGTTCTCGCGCGTCCTCCCTCCGACCTGTCGCTTCTACCCCTCCTGCTCCCAGTACGGCTACGAGGCCATCTCCCGCTACGGCGTCCTGCGCGGCGGCTGGCTGACGGTCAAACGGGTTGCCCGCTGTCATCCCTTCAACCCCGGCGGATACGACCCGGTGCCTGATCTCCGGTAAATGGGTACATTGGTCATTGGTCATTGGTCATTTGGTCATTGGTCATTGGTCATTTGGCCATTGGTCATTTCCTAAGGAGAGCCCCAGCGTGAATAAACCATCGCACATCTACCCGGTCGCCCTGGCCTTGCTGGCCGTCCTCTTTCTGGCTGGCTGTGCTGGCGGCGTCCGCGCCACTTCCTGGACCACCCTGATTCTCCACGACGGCACCCTCTACGTGGCGGACCTGGAACAGGTGCGGGCGCTGGACGCGGAGACCGGTCAGGAGGTCTGGGCGTTCCCCGCCACACCGGACCTGCGCCAGTACGGCCCTTTCTACACGGTGACCCGGCTGAACGACGAACTGCTTATGGTCACCTCCTATGAACGGACGGGTGGCGGCCTCTTCGCTCGTTCTCAGGGTGTCCTGCGTGCCCTCTCCCTGAATGGCGGCCGCCTGGCCTGGCCCCAACCCTTCACTGCGGCGGGGGAGTTCATCGCCCCCGGCGCCGCCGGGGACGGTATCTTCGTCATCGGCAACAGCGACGGCAACGTCTACGGGCTGCGGATAGAGGACGGCACGCTGGTCTGGCAATACCCCACCCGGGGCCGGGTCTGGGCGACGCCGCTGGTCCTCTCCGATACGGCCTACATCGCTTCGCTGGACCACCACCTCTACGCGCTGGACCTGCAGACCGGTGCGCTGCGCTGGCAGTTCCGGGCCGGTGGCGCGATGGCCGACTGTCCCCTCTTCCTGAACGACACCCTGTACATCGGCGCTTTTGACCACAACCTCTATGCGCTGCGGCCGGCCGACGGCACCGAGGTCTGGCGCTTCCCCGGCGCCAACTGGTTCTGGGGCACTCCGGCAGGCAGCGGCGACCGCCTCTACGCGGCCGACGTGAACGGCAACGTCTACGCGCTGGACGCGGCGACGGGGCAGGAAATCTGGCGCAGCCAGGTGCCGGGAACGGTCCGGCTGGGCCCGGCGCTGAGCCCCGACGGGAAGCGGTTATTGATCGCCAGCGAGAACGGCGCCCTCTTCGGCCTGGATACCGCCGACGGCTTCGTCCTCTGGCAGCAGTCCGGGCAGGGGCAACTGGGCTCTATGGTCATCGGCGGGGAGCGTGTCTACGTGACCCGAATCAACGCCCCCCAGCGCGTGCAGGCGTTCTATGTGGAGAACGGCCGCCCGGTCTGGTCGTATCCGCCCCAGCAACAGTAAGGAGAACGAGAGACGTGTGGAACCTGCTCATTCTGAACCCAATGGTGAACCTGCTGCTGCTGTTTTACCGCTTTCTGGGCCACCAGACGGTCCTGGCGATTACCGCGCTCACGCTGGTGGTACGGCTGGCCGTCCTGCCGCTGACGCTGAAGCAGCAGCAATCAGCCCGCCGGATGCAGGAACTGCAGCCGGAACTGGTGAAACTGCAGAAAAAGTACGCAGATGACAGGGAAAAACTGGCCCAGGAGCAGATGAAACTCTATCGGGAGGCCGGCATCAACCCTCTGGGAGGATGTCTGCCACTGTTGATCCAACTGCCCCTGCTATATGGCCTCTGGCAGGCCATCATGCGCACGCTGGCCGTCAGCCCGCTGGAACTGATTCGCCTCTCCCAGAACGTCTACTCCTTCATTCCCGGTATGGCTTCCCTCATCCCCCTGCAGAGCCGGTTCCTGTGGATGGACCTGGGACAGCCGGACCCGTACTACGTCCTCCCGATTCTGGTGGTGGTCACGTCCTGGCTCTCGCAGAAAATCCTGACCCCGCCCTCTACGGACCCCCAGTCCGCCGCGATGAACCAGCAGATGCTGATTATGATGCCGCTGATGTTCGGCTTCATCTCCATCTCCTACGCCTCCGGGCTTTCCATATACTTCATCATCTCCAACCTGGTCACTCTGCTGCAGTACTTTGTGACGCCCAGACCGCGAGCGGTCCCGGCGGGCACGGCGGAAGTGGCGAAGGAGCCGGAACGGCCGAAGGAACCGGAGCGGTCCCCTCAGCCCGCCCGGCGGAAGAGAGGGCGGAGATAAAGGTCACACAAAGACACGAAGAGCACAAAGATGCACCGGGTGTGAACAGGAAACACAGGTCAAGCGTAACCACCTACCCTGCCGTTTGCAGATGATGTAGCGCAGGCTTTAGCCTGCGAATACAGGCCTGGCGGCCTGCGCTGCAAGGGCGTGCCCGTCACCGCCTTTACGATGCTTGCTCGGAGCCCCCCGGTGGGCAGTCACGGTCAAACCTGGAGGAGAAATGGAGAAACTGGATAGAATTTCGGTGGATCCGAGAATCTGTATGGGGCAGCCAGTCATCAAGGGGACACGGATTACCGTCAGCGTGATTTTGAAGATGCTGGCCAGCGGCCAGACGGTTAACGACGTTCTGGAGGCTTATCCGGAACTTCAACCGGAAGATGTCTATCAGGCGATGAAGTACGCAGCCTGGGTGGTTTCCGACCAGATGCACCCGGTCCTGGTAGCGGAGGTCGCGTGAAATCCCTTCGTCTTTTGGCCGATATGAATATCTCCCCCAAGACCGTTGAGGCACTGCAGTACGAAGGTTGGGATGTTATTCGGGTTTCTCAGGTGCTACCTGCGAATGCATCGGATGAAGAGATTCTGGATTTTGCCCGCCAGGACGACAGGGTAGTGCTTACCCATGCCCGGCAAAAACTTGCTCCAAGAGGGTGCAAACGTGAGCACAGAAGGCAAGATTTTCTTTGGCGAAACCGTAGACGCCGCCATCGCGGCGGGGCTGGCCGCGCTGCGCCTCCCGCGCGAGGCGGTAGAGATTGAAGTTCTGGATGAGGGCAGCCGCGGCATCCTGGGCATCGGCGCCCGTATGGCGCGCGTTCGGCTGACGCCGCTGGTTACCCCCGAGGCCATCCCCGCGCCGACTCCCGCCCCGGCCCCGACCCCGGCAGTCCCTCCGGCGGCCCCGGAGTCGGCGGACGCTGAGGTGGCCCGATCCATCCTGGCGGACCTCCTCCGGCATCTGGGCTACTCCGCCGAGATTCAGGTTCGCCTGGCGGAACCGGCCACCGATGAGGAGATGGCTACCCTTGTGCTGGACGTTCAGACCGCCGGGGCGGACACGCTGATCGGCCCCCGGGGGGAGACCCTGGCGGCCCTTCAGCACATCGTGCGGTTGCTGGTCAACCGGAAGATGGGCCGGATGGTCAATCTGGTGGTGGACGTCCAGGGCTACAAGCAGCGGCGGGAGCAGAACCTCCGCCGCCTGGCGGAGCGGATGGCCACTCAGGCGGTCCGGAGCGGACACACAGTCTATCTGGAGCCGATGCCTCCCTACGAGCGCCGCATCATCCACCTGGCGCTCCGGGACCACCCCGACGTCACCACCCAGAGCGTCGGCGAGGGCAACCGCCGCCGGGTGACGATTATCCCCCGGGTCGGCAAGGAATAGTGGGGAATCTCTGCGACTACCTCGTCGTCGGACACGTCACCCAGGACCGGTTGCCGGACGGGTCGCTGACCCCCGGCGGCACGGCGGCCTATGCCGCCCGCACCGCCCGCGCGCTGGGCCTGCAGACCGCCGTCCTCACCAGCACCGACGACTCCCTGGACCTGAGCGCCGTCCTTCCCGACATCACCGTTTACCGCATCCCGGCCCCCAGGAGCACGCTCTTTGAAAACCGCTACACTGCGGACGGGCGGGTGCAGTTTCTCCATGCCCGCGCTGCCCCTCTGACTCCCGATGCCATTCGCGGCGCAGGATTTATCCTGCGCCCTGTCGGCATTCTCCACCTGGGGCCGGTGGCGCGGGAGTGCGACCCCGCTCTGGCCGACCACATCCGGGCCGACTTCCTGGGCCTGACCCCTCAGGGCTGGATGCGCCGCTGGGACGGGGCCGGACGGGTGACCCCGGGCCCGTGGGAGGAGGCGGAGGAGTGGCTCCCCCGCGCGGACGCCGTCGTCCTGAGCGAAGAGGACGTCGGCGGCGACGAGGCACTGGCGGCCCGCTGGGCCGCCCGGACCCGCGTCCTGGCCCTCACCCGGGGCGCGCACGGATGCTCCGTCTACGCCGGGGGGCGGGTCTGGCACCTGCCGGCCTTCCCGGCCCGGGAGGTGGACCCCACCGGCGCGGGGGACGTCTTCGCGGCCGTCTTCTTCGCCCGCCTCTGGCAGGGGGACGACCCCGTCCAGGCCGCGCGCCGGGCCAACTGCGTCGCCGCCGTCTCCGTCACCCGGCCCGGCCTCTCCGGCACTCCCACCCCGGCGGAAGTCGCCCGTTGCTTTGAAAACCACCAAGACACAAAGACACGAAGTTATTAAATATTTATTTTTATTTGTGCCTTCGTGTCTTCGTGGTGAAATTCCTATGATCATCTACGCTTTTGCCAACCAGAAGGGCGGTGTGGGCAAAACCACGACCGCCGTCAATCTGGCGGCCTACCTGGCCCACTGGGGCCAGCGGGTCCTGCTGGTGGACATGGACCCCCAGGCCAACGCCACCGCCAGCCTGGGGGTGGACCGCGCGTCCCTTTCGGCGACGGTCTACGATGCCCTGGTGCGCGAAGTGCCCCTGGCCCAGATCATTACCCTGACCCGCTGGGTGCGGCTGGACCTGGCGCCCAGTTCGGCTCAACTGGCCGGGGCGACGGTGGAACTGATCCCGATGCTGGCCCGGGAGCGGCGGCTGGAAATGGCCTTCTCCGGCCTGGACGACCGCTACGACTACGTCCTGATAGATTGTCCCCCCAGTCTGGGCATCCTCACGGTCAACGCGCTGGTCGCCGCCAGAAGCGGCGTCATCATCCCCGTCCAGTGCGAGTACCTGGCGCTGGAGGGGCTCTCCCAACTGATGCGCACGCTGGACCTGGTGCGCCGGTCTCTGAACCCCCACCTGCGCCTGCGGGGCCTGGTGATGACCATGTTTGACCCGCGCACCCATCTCTCCCGGCAGGTCGTGGAAGAGGTCCAGCGTCACTTCGGGAGCCGGGTCTTCCGGACCATTATCCCGCGCAACGTCCGGCTGAGCGAGGCGCCCAGCCACGGGCTCCCCATCCTGAACTACGCCCCCCGTTCCCCCGGCGACCTGGCCTACCGGGCCCTGGCCTGGGAACTGCTCAGCGGCGACGGACGGGCGCCGTCAGTGGAGGCGGAGCATGGCGGGTAAATTCGGCCTGGGCCGAGGACTGGAGGCGCTGATCCCCGCCGGCGAGGAGACGACGGGCATCCTGGAGGTGCCGGTGGAGGATATCCGCCCCAATCCCCACCAGCCCCGTATGGCCATCCGGGACGACGAACTGGTGGAACTGGCCCTCTCCATCCAGAACCACGGCGTCCTTCAGCCCCTCATCGTCGTCCGGGAGGGGGACGGTTACCAGTTGGTGGCGGGGGAACGGCGCTGGCGGGCGGCGAAACTGGCCGGCCTGACGACGGTGCCGGTCGTCGTTAAGGACCTGGCCCCCCAGCAGATGCTGGAACTGGCCCTGGTGGAGAACCTGCAGCGGAAGGACCTGAACCCGCTGGAGGAGGCGGCGGCCTACCGGCAACTGATTGAGGAGTTCGGGCTGACCCACGAGGAGGTGGCCCGGCGGGTGGGCAAGAGCCGGGTCGCCGTCACCAACACGCTGCGGCTGCTGAAGGCCACCGACGCGGTGAAGGAAGCGCTCCTCAACGGCCGCATCGGGGAGGGGCATGCCCGGGCGCTCCTGGCACTGGAGGACCCCGAGGCCCAGGTTGCGGCGCTGCGCATGGTGATGCGCCAGGGCCTGACCGTCCGCCAGACGGAGGAACTGGTGGGGCGGATTCTGCAGGCCCGGCCCCAGCGACCGCCCACCCGGTCCACCGCCCCAGAAATCCAGGTTCTGGAGGACCGCTTCCGGCAGGCGCTGGGGACGCGCGTCCACGTCCGTCCGGGGAAGAAGGGGGGGCGGATCATCATCTACTACTACTCGGAGGAGGAACTGGAAGGGCTGTACCAGCGATTGGTGGCGCAGGATTGAATCTGGGGCAGGATAAATCCTGCGCTACGCCAGAAGAGGTACTGGAAGGGCTGTACCAGCGATTGGTGGCGCAGGATTGAATCTGGGGCAGGATAAACCTGCGCTACGCCAGAAGAGGTAATGGAGGGACTGTACCAGCGATTGGTGGCGCAGGATATGCTTGCCGATTAAAGTCGCCCTAGGTCAAATACCGCCACAGGGCAATCAGGAGCTTGCGCGCCAGCGCCACAATCCCGATCTTGCGCTGCCGCTTGCTCCCGTTCCCAAAGCGCTGCCAATACCACTGGCTCAATGCGCTCTCCGGCTGATACCGTTTCCTGGCCAGGGCAATTTCCCGCTGCAGGGCGGTGAGATTGCCGGCGGGGATGGTGCGCTCCCGGGGTGGCTGTCCCAGCCCGACGGTGAAACCCAGACGCCATTGTTTCTGGCCCAATTCAAAAGCCAGGTATAAGGTTGGGGAAGAGGTCGCTTGGTTCATCGCTCCACTCCTTTCCGCACGGGTTAGGCTTTCACTATGAGTTTACCACAAGCGACCGCTTTCTGCTACATAGTATCTCACCCCTCCCCCAGCGGCTTCGCCGCTACCGCCACAGGCGGCGGGGGTGGGGTGAGGAAGTCTGAATAGTTACAAAACAGGGAGATGCCAGGCACCTTCCGGGTGCCTGGCATCTCCCCGTGATCGGTTTCTCCAGAGCGTTTATTCGGGCCGCTTTTCCTTCAGGCGGGCCGCCTTCCCCTTCAGACCGCGCATATAGTAAAGCCGTCCCCGTCGGACCTTCCCGTGCCGGGTCACTTCCACCTTCTCCACGCGCGGGGAGTAGAGGGGGAACGTGCGCTCCACGCCGATGCCGTGGGCGGCGATGCGCCGGACGGTGAAACTGGCCCCGGCCCCACTGCCGCGCACCCGGATCACCATGCCCTGGAAAACCTGCACCCGCTCCCGGCCCCCTTCTACGATGCGGGCGTGCACCCGGACCGTATCCCCGGGCCGCAGGTCGGGGATGTTCGGATTCCGCTCCAGTTGTCGGTTCAGCGACTCAATCAGGTCCATTGACTCACCTCTTTTCCACCGGTCCTCAACGGCGGGGTATTATACCATAACCCAGAAATCCGGCAAGTCACCGGCAATAAACCGGGCTGCTGAAAATCCAGCCGCGCGGCCGTCCCCGAAAGGTCCGCCAGACCTCCACCCGATACGCGCCCGGCTCCGCCGTCGTGAACCGAAGGGTCCGGCCATAGGTACGGGCCACCACCCGGCCCTCCCGGATGAGACGAATCGTCCCCGGTCTGGGGGCCTCCACCTCAAAGACCAGAGCGCCTGCGCGGGGGATTTCTTCTCCCATCGTCGCCACGGCTGGCCCGCTGCGGACATGGAAGCGGAAGCCGCGCGTGGCTCCCGGCTGGTCGTACCCCACCCATGTGCGCCCCGCCCGTAGCGCGTCGTAGACCAGTCGCCGGTCCGTCTCTATGTCGCCGGTCAGGGGTTGCTCCACCAGGACATGGGTGTTGACCCAACGGAAAAGCATATCGTACGGGAAAACAACCCGCTGGATGGGGCCCAGACGGTAGGTGTGGCCATGGGCGTCTGCCCCGCCGATGGCCGTCACTTTCCGACCGGCCCGCAGGAGCGCATCCCACCGGCGCAACGTGGCCGGGAACGGCCCCCGAATCCCCAGTTCGGGGAACAATGCGTAGAAGAGCGCCGCCGGTCGTCCCCACAGCAACCCCTTGAACTCCGACATCGCGTTCCAGATTTCCAGCCCCGCGTACCCATCCACCTCCCAGTCCACCCAGGGAATCGGCTCCAGGTCGGGGCTGATGGGGCTGCC
>JAPYWT010000030.1 GCA_028276215.1 Thermoflexus sp.
CCCTGCTCCCGGGCAGCCGCCCATCCCCCCGCCCGCACCAGTTCCTCCCAGCCAATCACCTCCGCCCGAATGAAGCCGCGCTGCATATCGCTGTGCACCCGTCCCGCCGCTTCCGGCGCCGTCGCGCCCCGGCGCACCGACCAGGCCCGCACCTCCCGCCCGCCCGCGATGGTGAAGAAAGTGATGAGGTCCAGGACCCGATAACCTGCCCAGACCAGTGCCTCCAGCCCGGATTGCGAGAGACCCATCGCCGCGCGGTACTCCGCCGCCTCGTCGGGGGGCCACGAAGCCAGGTCCGCCTCCAGTTGAGCGCAAAGGACGATGCAGGGCGCACCCTCCGCAGCCGCGTATCGCGACACCGCCTCTGCCCCCTCCCCACCCTCCGGCAGGTCCTCTTCGGCCACGTTCGCCACATAGAGGCGGGGTTTGGCCGTCAGCAGGTGAAGTTCCCGGACCAGCGCCGCGCGTTCCTCCCCGTCTTCTTTAACGAAAACAGAGGCCCGCTCCCCTCGCTGCAGGCGGGCCTCCAGTTCTTCCAGCAACGCCAGTTCTGCCGCCAGTTCCCGGGGGCGGGCACGGGCCGCCGGGCGGGTTTTCTCCAACCGCCGCTGCACCGTCTCCAGGTCTGCCAGGATCAGTTCCAGGTCCAGGACTTCCAGGTCCCGTATCGGGTCCACGGTGCCGTCCACATGCGCTATATCGGGGTCAGCAAAACAGCGCGCGACGACGGCAATCGCGTCCACCTCCCGGATGTGCGCCAGGAAGCGGTTGCCCAATCCCTCGCCCCGGTGCGACCCCCGAACCAGACCGGCGATGTCCACAAACTCCACAGTGGCTGGCGTGACCTGCTCCGGCCCCACCAGGCGAGCCAGCGCCTCCAGCCGTCGGTCCGGGACCGCCGCGATACCCCGGTTGGGGTCAATGGTCGTAAAGGGGTACGCCCCCACCGCCGCGCCAGCCTGGGTGAGCGCGTTAAATAGGGTAGATTTTCCTACATTGGGGAGACCCACAATGCCAACTTGAAGAGACATTTCACAACGCCTTCCCCACCCTACCCTATCGGGTGTAAAGGTCGGGGCAACCAATGACTACACGAAACAAAATAGACAACCACAACATCTACAACATCCCGGCCGGCCCATCGGCTCCCGGCAGATTCCGAATGGGCAACGCAATCGTAAAAGTACTGCCCCGATTCAGTTGGGACTCCACCCAGACCCGCCCCCCATGCCGCTCCACGATGGATTTCACAATCGCCAGCCCCAGGCCAGAGCCCGGAACGTCCTCCATTCCCCTGCGACGGATGCGATAGAATTTTTCAAAGAGACGTACCTGGTCCTCCGGAGCAATACCGATACCGGTGTCGCTGACTGTGATGTGGACCTCCTGCCCCACTACCTGTAAACCAACCGTCACTACCCCACCGGGGGAAGTGTATTTGATGGCGTTGTCCACCAGATTGGCGATCGCCTGGCGAAGGAGCGTCGCATCCCCCCAGATCACAGGAGCCGGTTCGGTCGCCTCCAGGCGAAGGGTCAGCCCCTTGGCCACTGCCCGCGCCCGCATCCCGTCCACCGCCTCCACCAACAAAGCCCCGACATGACAGGGGCGCTCCTCCAGACCCATCCCCGCCTCAATTCGCTGAAGATTGAGCAGATTTTCCACCAGGGTACTCATCTGCTCAATGCCTTTGAAGATTTTGTCCAGATACTCCTGTTGTTTCTGGGTGAGGTCTCCTGCCATCGGGAGCATACTGGCATATCCCCGGATGAAGGTCAACGGAGCGCGCAGGTCATGGGAAACCGTGGCCACAAACTCGGATTTCATCTCATCCAGTTCTTTGAAGTGCGTAATATCCCGCATCACCACGACCCGCCCCATGTTCTCCCCTTCGGCGCTGAGGATGGTGGACGCGCTGGCGTAGAAAACCCGTCCACCGGGCAGGGGGACTTCCTCCACCAGCGGCCCGCTTCGGCCCAACGGCTCGGTCAGGATGCGCACCAGAGCGGGGTCCAGAGGGGTCTCTGCGACCTTCTGGCCCACCAGTTCCTCAGCGGGGATGCCCAGGGCCCGCTCCGCAGCGGGGTTGACCAGCAGGAGGTAATCGTCCCGGTCGGTGACCAGGATGGCATCGCTGGTGCTGGAGAGAATGGCCGCCAGACGCCGCCGTTCACTTTCAGCCAGTTGAAACAGCCGGGCATTTTCAATCAGGACCGCCGTCTCGCTGGCCAGCGTGGAGAGCAGGTCCAGTTCGGAGGGCTCAGGCCGGCGCGGCTGGTCAAAGCCCACCCACATCACGGCAACAGGCTGCCCCTTACTGAGGACTGGCAACGCCACGACAGCCTGCACCCCACCCGGGAGCGGACCCGCCCCTGCCAGCAACCGGGCCCGGCGCAGGTTATCCAGGACGATGGACGTGCGGGCATCCCGGGCCGCCAGGGCCAGCGCCCGGTCCAGTGTCCCGATATTCTCTACCGGCTCCCCGCGCCCGATCACAACTTGAGGGTCCCCCGACGCGGAGAGAAGAACAATCCGGGAGACACGTGCCTGGAGAGTCTGAAGGGCACCATCCAGAATGCGAGAAATGCCCTGAGAGAGGTCCAGCGTGGCAGAGACCTCCTGGGCCACCCGGAGAAGCAAAGAGAGGTCATTCAGCCGGTCCCGCAGACTGGCCCGCATCTTCTCAAAGGACTCACCCAGCCGGGCGATCTCATCTTCCCCCGTCATCTGGATGGACTTCTCCAGGTCGCCCCGGGCAATCTCTTCCGCCGCGCGGGCCAGCAAATTGAGCGGGCGGGTCAACTGGCCTGTCGCCAGAGAGATAATCAACCCCACAACTCCAGTCAGAACGGTCAGGAGAACCAAAAGCGGCGTAGCAATACTGAGGGCCAGTTCCATCCGAACTTTGTGGGGAAGAAGAATGACCACGGCCCAGGGATACCCGCTGACCGGCAGATAACAGACCATCTGGCGGGCGTTGGTCCGACTATCCCGGGTCTCCCGCACCCATCCGCCTGCCACCGTCGCCAGCGGAGGACGGCTCTGGTCCACTTCCCATTGCTCCAGCAGTCGCTGGGGGTCCTGATGGACGACGATCCGGCCCTCGTCATCTACCACAAAGCCCTCTCCCTGCTGCATCGTCCATTGGAGTCCCGTCAGGACCCGCTCCAGGAGAGGGTTCACTCCCATCTCCACCCGGCCCACAAGAACCCCCTGCCGCTCGCCTCCGGCAGCGGGCTCCAGTGAACTCATAAACGAAAGAATGACCGAACCACCCGGCCCCCGATGGACCGGCGTCGTCTGGACTCCGCCGGTGACCTGGATCAGGGAAAGGAATTCCTGCTCCTCGGGGGTCGGCTCCACCTCCTCCGGCGTATAGGAGGGGTAAGAACAGCGCAGACCCCCGTCCGGGCCGTAGGCGGTCAGGCGGCTGAAATACGGGAGCATCTGGATAAACGTCTGCAACTGGGCCTGGCATATCTGAACATCGTCGCTCCAGATGGGCGGCGCAGCGGAGAATTGGCGAATGAGGCTCTGGCCCGTAGAGATGAACTCGCCGATGCCATCGGCACCGTTGCGAGCATCACGGACCATGGCATCTACCGCCAGACGGGTGGCAGTATTCATCGCCGACGAGACAACTGCATAGACCAGGCCGGAGAAAAAGAGGATAAAGAGGGGGATAAACAAAAACAGGAACCGGCGATTCAGCGTGCGAGCATACGGCGGAAAACGACGGGCCACCTGGACCGGACGCAGCCTGGGAAACAGGAGGTAAAAAGCCTGAAAGAGCAAACCATAGGCCAGGGCCTCTATGAAGGCCAGCGGAATGCTGATAGCCATCAGGGTGAGGACGTAATCCAGCACCACCAGCCCCTGGCCCGGACGGTATTCGCCAACCAGCCAGCCGACGAGAGACAGGGGTTGAATCAGAAGAACGACGAGCAGAGCCGCCCCCAGAGGCTGACGGAGCAGGTGAGCAAAACCGCCATAAAAGTCCTGCCTCAGGAAAAAGGCCAGGAGAGCGGCCCCCAGTGCCAGATTCAGGGGCTCAAACAGGATGTGCGTGGTGGAGCGAAACAGTCCAGCCACCAGGCCCAGGATGGTAGCCGGCCCAACCCCCAGCCAGATGGCGGCCAGTACCACAGGTAGCAATCCCAGAAGAGGGAATCCCGGCACGAGCGGCTCAGCGGGCAGGAAAGGTGGCGGGAGCAAATCGGGAGCGGGTAGCCGCAGGGTCAACAATCTATTCAACAGGGGGGTGAAAACGAGGAGGAAAACAAACAGGAGCAGTCGTCTTCCACGCAGCGCAGCAAAATCCCGCCAGGAGCGAGCCAGAACAATGAGGAGCAATGCGATGTATAGCCCCAGAAGCAGAACAGCCCCCCAGTGAGCCGGCCATTCAAAGTACGGCAGGGATAAACTCCCCCACAGAAGGATGTTCATAGCCTTACCCGGGCAATCGGATGGTATGAGAACAATCCAACAGAATTATATCCCAAAATTTCCCGATAGCAACTCCCCTGGAAAGCAACTCTCAACCCTCACAGGTCGGGGGAAGGGATGAATGAGGGGATGCGGCGGTCAAGGGCCGCCGCCGCATCCCCTCATTCTCTACCCCCCGTTTCCTCCCTCATGGCCATTTCCCGCAGCCGAAACTTCTGCGGTTTCCCTGTAGAGGCGCGGGGGAAATCCTCTACAATCCGGACAACCTGAGGAATCTGATACGGCTCCAGCACTCCCCTGCAGAACTCCCGCACTTCCTGAGAGGTCAGGGGGTGCCCTTCTGCAGGGATGACAAACGCCCAGACTTCCTCGTCGCCAAATCGTCCCGGCACTCCCACCACCGCCACCTCGCGAATGGCAGGATGAGCGACCAGATGCCGCTCTATCTCTTCGGGATAAATGTTCCGGCCCCCCCGGATAATCATGTCCTTCTTCCGGCCCACGATGCGCAGGTATCCCCGCTCATCCATCACCGCCATGTCGCCCGTGTGGTACCAGCCCTCCGCGTCCAGCACCTGCTCAGTCAGGTCGGACGCGCCCCAGTAGCCCAGCATCACGTTCTCCCCTCGCACCCAGAGTTCACCCACCTGGCCCGGCGGCAAGGGACGGCCTTCCTCATCGGCGATCCGCACTTCCATCCCCGGCATCGGTCGGCCCACCGTCTCGGCCTGGAGGTCCGGCGAGTCGCCGACGTCGGTGGCCGCGATCCCGCCGCCGATTTCGGTGGCCCCGAACCCGATGTGCAGCGCGCAGCCAAAGCGACGCTGAATCTCCCGGGCCAGGTCCGGTGGACAGGGCGCGGCGCCCGTCCCACAGATCAGCAGAGAGGAGAGGTCATACCGGTCAAAATTCTCCACCCGCAGCATTACCGCCAGTGCTGTCGGAACCGCGACCAGAACCGTCACCCGTTCCCGCTGGATCAGTTCCAGCGCTTCCACCGGATGGAAGAAGGGCTGGACGACCAGGGTGTCCCCCATCAACAGCGCCTGCAGGAAGACCTCTATTCCGGTGGTGTTGTGGTAACCGGTGGTGGAGAGGAAAATCTGGGGGCGACCGGCGGCCCGAAGGAGGCGCCGCCGGTAACGGGCCAGCGCCCGCCCCATTTTAGGCAGTTGCGCCAGCGAGGGACGCTTCATCCACAGTTCCCGCAACTTCAGGCTGGCGACCACCGGCGCGATGAGGCTGCGGTGGGTGTGCATCGCCCCTTTGGGCGCGCCCGTAGTGCCGGAGGTGTAGAGAATCGCCAGCAGGTCCCCCGGCGCCACCTCCGGCGGCGGGGCCGGCGGCAGGACCGGCATCCGCTCCGGAAGAAATTCATCCGCCAGGTGGACTTCTATCCCCTCCGGCAGGCCGGACACAATCGCTTCGGGGAGCGGCTCCGCCACCACCATGCGGGCCGGTGCAATCTGCTCCGCAATCTGGAGCACCCGTTGAGGACGGACGGTCGGGTCTATGGGAACGACCACTGCCCCCCGTCGCGCGATGGCGAAGAAGAGCGTGATGTAGTCCGCGCCGGGCGGCAACATCAGGGCGACGCGGTCCCCTTTCCCGACACCCAGGTGGGCCAGAAAGTCGGCTGTCCGGTCTATGCGCTTCTGCAACTGGCCATAGGTCAGCCGCAGGTCTCCGCAGATCAGTGCCTCCTGGGCGGGACGGTTCTCCGTCACCCGCCGCAGGGCCTGATACAGGGTCATCTGGAGAGTCAGTGGTGGTAGGGACATGGCGAATCGTGAAACGTAAAACGCGAAACGTGAAGGTTTTAGGGAAGTGGCTATTCAGGCTTCCTCACCCCACCCCCGCCGCCTGCGGGCGGCGAAGCCGCTGGGGGTAGGGTGAGGTCGTCCGTACTGGTAGTGGGCCGCGCAGGCCCCCTCGGCGCTGACCATGCAGGGGCCGACAGGGTTCTGGGGGGTACAGACCCGCGCGAAGAGGGGGCATTCCACCGGTCGCAGGACCCCCCGCAGGACGTCGCCGCAGCGACAGCCCGGGGGCTCGCGGGCTGGCTGGACCTCCACCGGGAAACGCCGCGCGGCATCGTAGCGGGCGTACTCCTCCCGAATGCGCAGGCCGCTGGCGGGCAACACCCCCAGCCCCCGCCAATCCGCTTCGGCAACCTCAAAGACCCGCTCCATCGCTTCCAGTGCAGCCGGATTCCCCCCAGCCCGCACACTCCGGGAATACGCGTTGGCGACGCCCGGCTGCCCCGTCTCCAGCATCTCCACCAGCGCCAGAATGGCCCGCAGGATGTCCAGCGGCTCAAAGCCGGCCACCGCACAGGGAACACCGTACTCCTGGGGCAGGAATTGCCAGGCTTCGGGGCCGATGATGGTGGTGACGTGGCCCGGGCCGATGATCCCGGAAAGCCGGACCTCCCCGGCGTCCAGGATGGCCCTCATAGCCGGTGGCGTGAGTTTGTGGGTGCTGAAGACGGCAAAGTTGCGGATGCCTTCCGCCTCTGCAGACAGGACGGCCGACGCCACCATCGGCGCGGTGGTCTCAAAGCCCACGCCCAGGAAGACCACGGTTCGGGTGGGGTTCTGACGGGCAACCTCCAGCGCGTCCAGCGGCGAGTAGACGATGCGGACATCGGCGCCCTCGGCCCGGGCACGGGCCAGCGAGCGCCCCCGGTCTGCAGGCACCCGCATCATATCCCCGAAGGTGGTCAGGATGACCCCGGGGATGCCCGCCAGCGCGATGGCCCGGCTCAGGTCGTCCGCCGATGTCACGCAGACCGGGCAGCCCGGGCCCGAGAGGAGTTCCACCGTGGGCGGGAGCAGGTCCGGGATGCCAAAGCGCAGGATGGCATGGGTATGCCCGCCGCAGAACTCCATCAGCCGCACCGGTCGGGTAGAGCAAGTCGCGATCGCCTCAGCAACTGCCCGGGCCGCCTGCGGGTCCCGAAAATTGGAGAGATTCATTTCTCACACAAAGACACAGAGGCACAAAGACCTGAAGTAATTCAGGCCGATTAAAATCGGCCTCCCTGGGCACTTCGTGCCGGTTGTCGGCCTTCGCCGACAACCCTTATGTGCACATCTGAGAGACCTGGTCGGCGAAGGCCGACCATCGGCCGCAGGCCCAAAGAGGCTGACTTCAGTCAGCGGAGAGAGCCTCAATGATCGTGCGGCAGAAGGCAGGGAGGTCATCGGGTTTCCGCGACGTGATGAGATTGCCGTCCCGCACCACCTCCGCGTCCACCCACTCCGCTCCGGCGTTCACCATATCGTCTTTGATAGCAAAGAAACTGGTGACCCGTCGGCCTTTCAGGATGCCCGCCGAGATGGGCACCCACCCGGCATGGCAGATGGCCGCGACGACCTTCCCCTTCTGGAACGCCTCCCGCACCAGCCGGAGCACCGATTCGTACCGCCGCATCAGGTCGGGGGCGTAGCCGCCCGGGATGATGACGGCATCAAAGTCGTCGGCGGAGACCTGATCGGCAGAGACATCCACCGTCACCGGATAGCCGTACTTGCTGGTGTAGGTGGTGGCGCTCCCGGTCCCGACCACTTTGACCTCTGCCCCCTCCTCCCGCATCCGCAGGAGCGGGTACCAGAGTTCCAGGTCCTGGTAGTTGTTCTCGGCCAGAATAGCGACCCGTTTCCCGACCAATCGCATCGTCAACCTCCTTCAGCAACAGATACTCGTCTGGGCACGCCCGCCACTTCAGCGACCAGGCGGGCCAACTCCTGCATGGGCTCCTCCTGGTCATCCTCGGCCAGTGGCCATGTTCTCCCATCCCCAACCAGTTCCACTGACCAGCGGATGACGGCAGCGTCGGACACATCCCGCCAGACCCGCTGACGGCAGCGCACCTGGCTCACCGCGTCCAGTGGAACCCGAAACGTCTCCGTCCGGCGGGCCAGGAGATAGACCCGTTCCAGGCAGTACTCGCGGGCATCCATGTCCACCGTCAGCCGCTCCAGACGGGGGACGAAAGCGGCAATCAGCAACCCCACCCCTGCACCGATCACGACCAGGCTGATGGCAACGGGCACACGGGTCCCGCCACGCCAGGGGGTGATGGCGACAACCAGTACCAGGAACACCACCTCCACAATGATGACGGAGAGATGAGGGGTACCCGTCCGCTCCGCCACCAGCCGCCGGGCGGTTCGCTCTACCAGTAGATACGGCCCGACCCGATTCTCCCTCTCCCGGCCCGCCTGCTCCTCGGCCATCTCCGGCTATTCCTCACAGCACGGGCACCGCCCGGAGGGATCACAGTCGCAGGCGACGGCCACGGCCTCAATCTCCACCCGGGCGCCCATCGGCAACGCCGCCACCTGGACGGTAGAACGGGCAGGCGGGTCCTCGGGGAAGAACTCCGCATAGACGCCGTTCATCCGCCCGAACTCTCCCATATCCTGCAGGAAGACGGTCGTCTTCACCACGTGGCGGAGACAGGAGCCAGCCGCCTCCAGAATGGCACGGATGTTCTCCAGCACTTGGCGGGTCTGGGACTCTACATCCGGTCCGGCGAACTCCTTCGTCCCCGGAACCAGGCCCAACTGCCCGGCGGTGAAAATCCAATCGCCCACCCGCACGGCCTGGGAGTAAGGGCCCACAGCCGCAGGGGCATTGGAGGTCTGGACAATTTGCTTTTCCATCTGACTTCCTCCTGCAAACAGGATATGTTCATATTACAACAGGTTACAAGTTTCGGCAAGTAATCCTCATAGGGTAGCATCTATCCTGGACAACCTCCCCAAGATGGGCAAATTCTGCTATAATCCAAGAGACCCGGAACAAACTTCATCTTCATCCAGGAGGTTATCATGCGAGTACGGTGCGTAGATGGGCGGTTTCTCATTCGGCTGGAACCCGGGGAAGAGGCGATGGCTTCTCTGCGGTCATGGGCAGCAGAACAGAAGGTAGGCTTCGCCGTGCTGTGGGCCATCGGCGCGATGCGCCGGGCCACCCTGGGGTACTTTGATACCACCGCCGCCGTCTACCGGCAAATTCCGGTGGAGGAGCAGGTGGAAGTCGTGAGCATGACCGGCAATGTGGCCCTCGGAGAAGACGGCGCCCCCATCGTCCACGTCCACGCCGTCCTGGGACGGGCCGATGGCCGCACCGTGGGCGGACATCTGATAGAGGGCCACGTTTTCCCCATGCTGGAGGTCGTGGTCCGGGTGTTTCCCGAACCGGTCTACCGCCGGGCCGACCCCACCACCGGCCTGACCCTCTGGGATTTGTAATCCGCCCCGAAACACGGCGTGCCAGGCACTTCCGGAAGTGCCTGGCACGTCCTCCTCAAGCCCCATTTACCGCCTCGGTACCACCTTCAGAACGGTGCCGGGGTGGATGGTGAAATCCGGCCCGATGTTGTTGAGACTGACCAGTTCCTCCACCGTCATCCCGAAGCGGCGGGCGATGGAGTAGACCGTATCCCCCCGCCGGACATAATAACCGTACCCCCCTCCCGGCGCAGGCACCGGGATCAGGAGCATCGTCCCCGCCTGGACCTGCCGGGGGTCCGGAATGTTGTTGGCGGCGGCAATTGCCTGGGCCGTCGTGCCGAATTTCAGGCCGATGCGGAAGAGATTCTCCCCCGGCTCCATCACGTAGTAAATGCCCCCTGCCCCCGAGGGCGTCGGAAGCACGACAACCGGCGGGGTCGGAGTGGGAGCGGGCAGAATCGGCGTCTCCGCGACCGGGGGCGGTTGCTCCTCCGTTGGCTGGGAGGCCGTCCCACCCACAGTGACCAGCCCGTCAGAGAGAGTATCCACCATGACCGGGTTCCCGGCCGCGTCCTGGGCGGCCGCGTGGCCAATCTGAAGGACGGCGGTTCCCGGCGCAATGCCCTGTAGCGTCAACGAAACCGCAACACCGGAATCCTGCGCCACGGCTCCAGGCTGGACAGCCGCCTGATAGATCAGACGGTCTCCCTCCACCCGATTCTCCAGGACGACCCCCATCAGGTCGCCCGGGGCCGCCTGAGTGCCCTCCACTGCCGGGTCGGCGTCCACTATCTGAACCCGCGCGGGGTCAAATTTCACTTCCAGGGAGAGCGTGTTCACTCTGCCCATCCCATCGGCCCAGACCTCCACCGTCGCCGTTTCCCCCACCCCCAGCGAAACGGTCCCCGGGTTCAGATACAGGCTGGGCGGATACTCCACCGTCGGTTGCGCCGTCGGAGGGGGAACACCAAAGGGAAGAGGACCGGTGACCGGCGGCGGCAATTCCTCCTCCGGCGTAGGGGTGGGGTTGTAGACCGGCTGAGCACAACCGGTCAGCACCAGCATCCCCAGACCCACAATCATCCAGCGAATGAGTGCCCGTTGCATATCACCCCTCCTTTGACGTCGCACGGCTGAACCTGCGGGCCAGTCGGGCCCAGTCCTCCAGAGTGAGGCGCTCCGCTCGGGTGCGGGGGTCTACGCCGGCCTCCTGCAGTGCGCTGGCGGCCTCCCCAGGCGAGATCCCCAGACCGCTGGCCAGACTGTTGCTCAGTTGCTTGCGGGGCTGAGAGAACCCGGCCCGGACCACCTGGAAGAACCAGCCCACATCCATCACCTCCACCGGCGGCTGAAGGTGACGGTCTATCCGGACCACCGCCGACTCCACCTCCGGCGGCGGGTAGAAGGCGCCGGGCGGGAGGCGAAACAACAGTTGCGGGCGGCCGTAAAACTGGACGCTGACCGCCAGCAGACTCATCCGCCCGCCCCGGGCCACGATTCGCTCCGCCACCTCCCGCTGGACCGTCACCACCATTCGCTGTGGGGGGATGCGTGCCTCCAGCAGGTGGCGCAGTACCGCCGAGGTGATGGCATACGGCAGGTTCGCCACCACTTTGTACGGCCCCTCCCCCATCAGGTCGGACGGGTCCAGGGCGAGAATGTCCCCCGCGACCAGATGGACGTTGGGGCGGTCGGCCAGTTCGGCCTCCAGGACCGGGAGGAACCGTCGGTCTACCTCCACCGCGACGACACGCCCGGCAGAGGCCGCCAGTCGGTGGGTCAGGTTGCCCACCCCGGCGCCGATTTCCAGCACCGCGTCGTCGGCGGTCAACTCCGCCGCCGCCACGATGCGGGCCAGCGCCCGCGCGTCCACCAGGAAATGCTGCCCCAGTTCCCGACGGGGCTCCAGACCGTGGCGGCGGAGAATCTGCCGGACGTCGGTCATCGGTCGCGGTCAGTCCAGAATGTACGCTATCTGGTCGGGGGGCGGGAC
>JAPYWT010000032.1 GCA_028276215.1 Thermoflexus sp.
TCACCATAACCAGAATGAGCAAGAAAGTCGCCAGCGCCCAGAGAACGGCACCCGGCCCTTCGGCGACGTCAGCCACTGCATCCAGAAAACCGGTCAACCGGCCCAAACTGTACACCAGGAGCCGTCCGGCCCACTCCGGACGGAGAGCCTCTGCGATCGCCTGAAGCGACCTGCGACGTGCCCAGGGCCTGAGAAACTCCAGAGCGACCCATCCGCCCCCCAGCAGCGTACCAGCGACCCAGGCCCCCCACCCCGCCGGGGTCGGGGCCGCCTTCGGCGCAGCGCCCCAGGCCAGGACCAGAGCGATAGCCGGAATCACCAAACCTGATGCCTGAGCAATGGCAGGAAGCAAACCAACCGGTTCCTCCTGCGCCGTTGGTCTCAGAATGTCCTTCGCCACAGCCGCCGTCAGCAGGGCCTGCCCCAGAGGAAACAAAATCGCCATCAGTACATCCGGCGGAGAGAGGATTCCCCCCGAAGCCAGCGGGGCGGCCAGAAGCGCCAGTCCGCCCAGGACAGACGCCGCCGTCCACACCGGAGCCGTCCTCTCCCACCCTCGCCCCAGATAGAGAAGGGTCAGGCCCAGGGTCCAGGCCGTACCTCCCGCCGCCCAGGCACCACCCGTTGCATAGCCCGCGCGCAGGCCAGCCCAGAGCACACCTCCCGCTGCTGCCATCCCAACCCAGGGAGTCCTCTGGTCCGGGTCCGTCACCGCCCAGGCCAGAAACCCGCCGACCACAAACGTCGCCGCCGCCAGCGCCTCCAACACCACCCCGCCAGGGATGGAGATTCCGGCCTGCGAGGACATCCGGGCCAGCAGGCCCCAGGCCAGCAGCGGCTCCAGACGTAGCGCGACCGTCACCGGGCGACCCCGCCGCATCTCGGTCGGAACGATGAAATGGAGAGGATAGACTCCCAGCCGGACCAGAGCCGCCAGCAGGAGAAACGTCTCTCCCCAGCCAGCAGGGGTCATCAGCAACCATGAAAGCCCACTCCCGGCCTTCTCCAGCAACAACGCGCCAATCCACAGCAAGGCCGTCGCCACAACTCCGCTCCCGACCCCCCAGGCCACCCGTTCGCCCGGAAGTCCCGCCGACGCCATGCCAATCCCCCAGGCCAGGTCAAAGCCCGCCCAGGCCAGCAGGACCGTCAGCAAGTTCTCTCCCCAGAGGGCGCCCAGGCCAAAAGTCAGCATCGCCAGGATTGCAGCGCCGATGGCCGAACGCAGGAGTTGCGGACGGCCCATCTGGACCAGTGCGCTCCCCGCCACCGCGCCGGCCCAGGCCAGCGCCAGCGGCCAGACCACGCGGTCCGCCAGCAGAACCGGGAACGTGCCGAAAAGGGAGAGCGGCTGCCAGCGGGAAAGGAGAAACGGACGGGGGGCCTCCCAGGGGGCGAAGAGGACACCCAACAGCGAAAGCCCCGCACCCAGCGGCAGCACATAGCGCCGGTAGGGCCGCATGGGAGAAACGTAGTCCATCAGCAGCAGGGCCAGCACCCCAGCCAGGGGCGCGGTCAGCGCAAGAACCGGTGCGAAGGGCATGGGTTTTCAAGTCTCCTTTGGTTGACAGGCCTCTATTTTAGCATGGGAAAAGGGTTTGAGCAATCCGCCAGCAACCCGGGTGTGTCCCAAAGTTGTAGGACAACTGCGAGCAGTTGTCCTACAAAAAGGGCGTTCCCTTGCTTCTCCCTCCGTTCCGTGCTATCATGCGGGGTTGGAGGGAAACATGCCGTCCGAACCAGCCCGAATGGTGAAATTGAGTAAATTCCTTTCCCTCATCCTCCGCCATCAGCCCGAACGGTTCGGGCTGAAACTGGACGAAGAGGGATGGGCGTCCCTGCCGGAGGTGCTGGAAATCCTGCACGGGCTGCCCAACTTCCGCTGGGCCACCCGCGCCGACGTCCTGGAACTGGTGGAGAAGGGGAGCGGCGACGGCAAGCAACGATTTGAGGTGGTCGGGGAGCGCATCCGCGCCCGCTACGGCCACAGCGTCCCCCTCCAGGCCGACCTTCCACCCTGCACCCCGCCGGACCGCCTGTACCACGGCACCTCTCCCCGCGCGCTGAAACACATCCGGGAGGAGGGGCTCCGGCCCATGCGCCGCCAGTACGTCCATCTCTCCGTTGATCCGGAGACGGCGGCCCGGGTCGGCGCGCGCCACGCTCCCAACCCGGTCGTCCTCACCGTCCGCGCAGCGGAGGCCGCCAGAGCGGGCATCCTCTTCCACCAGGCCGACCCGTCCACCTATCTGACCAAAACCATCCCGCCGGAGTTTCTGGAGTTCCCGGAGGAGTCATGAAACTGACCGACCGACAGACCGCCGAGGGGATTCTGTATACGGACGAGTACCAACTCACAATGGCCCAACTCTACTACCGGATGGGCCTTCACGAGAAGTGGGCGCAGTTTGACTACTTCTTCCGCAGTTACCCCAACTACGGCTCCCACCGGGCCGGTTACTGCATCAACGCCGGCCTGGAATGGCTGGTGGACTGGATGCAGGAGGCCCGGTTCCGGGAGGAGGACCTGGCCTATCTGCGGGGCCAGGTCGGGCGGACGGGGCGCCGCCTCTTCGCGGACGACTTTCTGGACTGGCTGCGGGAGAACGGGCACTTCGGGGCCATTTCCATGCAGGCCATCCCCGAGGGACGGGTGGTCCACCCCAACGTCCCCCTGGCGGTGGTGCGGGGGCCGCTGGCCATGGCCCAGATTCTGGAGACGCCGCTCCTCAACCACCTGAACTACCAGACCCTCATCGCCACCAAGGCGGCGCGCATCCACGAAATCGGTCGGGGCCGGACCCTGCTGGAGTTCGGCCTGCGGCGGGCCCAGGAGCGGGCCGCCCTCGCTGGCGCTCGGGCGGCCCTCATCGGCGGCGCCGACTTCACCTCCAACGTCGGCATCTCCCACGTCCTGGGCTATCCCCCCAAGGGCACCCACGCCCACAGCATGGTGCAGATTTTCATGGCCCTGGGCGAGGGGGAACTGGGCGCCTTCCGGGCCTACGCCGACGTCTATCCGGATGACTGTCTCCTGCTGGTGGACACCATCAACACCCTGGAGAGCGGCATCCCCAACGCCATCCGCGTCTTTGAGGAACTGCGCCGCAAAGGACACGAGCCGGTCGGCATCCGGCTGGATTCCGGCGACCTGGCCTACCTGAGCATCCAGGCCGCCCGGATGCTGGACGAGGCGGGGTTCCCGAATACCGTCATCGTCCTCTCCAACCAACTGGACGAACTGGTCATCTGGGAAATCATCACCCAGATTCAGAAGGAGGCGCCTCGCTACGGCGTGGACCCGGACCGTCTCATCAACCGGCTGGTCTACGGGGTGGGGACACGGCTCATCACCTCAGAGGGCGCGCCCGCGCTGGACGGCGTCTACAAACTGGTGGCAGTACGGGACGGTGGGCAGTGGGTGCCGGCCATCAAAATCTCCGAGACGCCCGAAAAGACCCTCAACCCCGGCGACAAGCGGGTCTGGCGGCTCTACGACCGGCGCGGGAAGGCCACCGCCGACCTGCTCAGCCTGCAGGACGAGGACCCCCGGCAGATGGACCGGGTCGTCCTGCGCCACCCCACCGACCATACCGCGTTCCGGGTCCTGGAGCGCCAGGACATCTCCGAAGTGGAGCCACTTCTGGTGGACGTGCTTCAGGAGGGCCGACTGGTCTACGAATTCCCGTCCATTGAGGACATCCGCCGTCTCCGCCAGGCGGACATGGAGCGGCTGGACGACGGGGTCAAGCGGCTCATCAACCCCCATGTCTACCACGTCTCTCTGACCGAGGGGCTGTGGAACCTGAAGCAGGAACTCATCCGGCAGGCGCGGTGAGGGAATACTGAGCACGGAAAAACGTGAAAAGTGAAACGTGAAGAGGAGGAAACGATGACGACAAAAGCACAGGTCACCTGGGTTGGGCCGGGGCTGCGGCTGGTGGGCGAGGCCGAAGGCCCCGCCATCATCCTGGACCACGCCCTGGAAGGGGAGGACCGGCCCGAGACCGGCCCCACGCCGATGAAGGTGGTCCTTATCGGCCTCTGCGGCTGCACTGCAATGGACGTGGTCTCCATCCTGCAGAAAAAGCGGCAGCCCTTCACGGGGTTGGAGGTCCATGCCACCGCCGAGCGCGCGGGCGACCACCCCAAAGTCTACACCCAGATTCATCTGGAGTACGTCGTGAAGGGCAAGGGGGTGGACCCGCAGGCCGTGGAGCGGGCCATAGAACTCTCCCAGAGCAAATACTGCTCCGTTTCGGCCATGCTGGCCAAAACGGCCACCATCACCACCTCGTACCGGATTGAGGAGGGATAACCTTTGCGGCGGCCCCTGGCCGCCGCAAAGGGTTTTTAACGCTCCACCGCGTAGAAACAGAGCATCACGCTCCCGTACCGCCGCTGGTCCACCAGAACCAGATGGCGCAGGAGCAGGTCCTGGTACTCCCGGGGGTGAATCTGCGCGATGGCCTGACCATCGGCGGCCAGCCAGCCCGGAGCGGCGTCTATGGCCTGGAGCGTCGCCGCCCAGAGGCCTTGATACTGGGGCGGGGCGATGTAGATGTAATCAAACGGTTCCGGCTCCCCGCGCAGAAAGGTGAAGACGTCGGCCCGGACGACGCGCGCCTGGCCCGCCAGGCCGGTCAGCGCCAGATTCTCCCGGATGGTGCGCAGGGCCGCCGGACTCCGCTCCACAAAGACCGCCTCCGCCGCCCCCCGACTGAGCGCCTCAATCCCCACCTGACCGGTCCCGGCGAAAAGGTCCAGGAACCGGGCCCCCACCACGCCGTCTCCCAGAATGCTGAAGAGGGCGGACTTGGCCCGGTCGGTGATGGGGCGAGTCTCGCCCCCTGGCACCGATTTCAGTTTGCGGCCTTTGGCTTTGCCAGTGACGACGCGCATGGGCGTGAAACGTGAAAAGTGAAACGTAAAACGTAAAACGTGAAACGTAAAACGTGAAACGTAAGGGGCTACGGGTCGGCGGTCTCTATGCGTCGGAGGATGAGGGCCAGGACTTCGTCTATGGTGAGGCCGGTGGTGTCTATGACGACGGCACCGTCGGGAACGCGGAGAGGGGAGACGGCCCGGTGGCTGTCTATCTCGTCCCGGCGGAGCATCATTGCCAGCACTTCCTCGTACGTGACCGACTCCCCCCGGGCCTGCCGCTCCAGCCAGCGCCGCCGCGCCCGCTCCTGAGGCGTTGCGTCCAGGTACAGTTTCAGGTCGGCATCGGGCAGGACCACCGAGCCGATGTCCCGCCCGACCATGATGACCCGACCGGCGGCGGCGATGCGCCGCTGATGGGCAACCATTGCCCTCCGCACCCCCGGATAAGCGGAGATGACGGATACATTAGCATCCACTTCCGGCCTGCGGATGTCCCATGTGACGTCCTCCCCATCGGCCAGGACGGTGTACTGGCGTCCGTCGTCCACCGTCGGCCGGGTAATGTCAATGTGGAGTCCCTCCGCCAGCGCGGTGACTGCCCTCTCATCCTCTACCGGCACCCCACGCGTCAGCGCCGCCCACGTGACCGCGCGGTACATCGCGCCGGTATCCAGATACAGGTAGCCCAACTTCTGGGCCAGCAGATAGCCAATGGTGCTCTTCCCCGATGCGACAGGGCCGTCTATGGTGATGATAGATGGGAGCATGCGTGTTCCGTTTTCCTGACCGCAGAGACGCAGAGGGCACAGAGGTCTATATTAGCGCAATCTCCGCGTACTCCGCGTCTCGGCGGTGAGTCTCTCTACGTCTGCCTTTAACGCCCGAATCTCTGCCGGGGTGAGGTACCGCCACTTCCCCGGCGGGAGGTCGCCCAGGTGGACCGGGCCGATGCGGACCCGGATCAGGCGGACGACGGGGTGGCCCAAAAGAGCCGCCGTCCGCCGAATCTGCCGCTTCCGTCCCTCCCGCAGGACCACCCGCAGCCATGTCCGCTCCTTCGTCCCCTCCTTCTCCCTCCGCAGGATGGAGACCCGGGCCGGCGCGGTGGGTTTGCCGTCCAGTTCCACCCCCCGCCGCCACTCTTCCAGCGTCTCCTCGGTGGGGCACCCCTCCACCAGGACGTGGTACTCCTTCTCGTGGCCGAACCGGGGATGGGTGAGCCGCAGCGCCAGGTCGCCGTCGTCGGTGAGCAGGACCAGCCCCTCACTGCGCAGGTCCAGCCGTCCCACCGGAAACAGCCGCGCCGGGTGTTCCACCAGGTCCAGGACGGTGGGGCGGCGACCTGTGCCGTCCCCCTCGTCGGAGAGGACGCCCAGAGGCTTGTGCAGGGCGATATAGGTGAACTCGCGCGGCAGGCGAACGGGCCGACCGTCCACTTCAATCCGGTCCCGCCGGGGGTCCGCCTTCTGTCCCAGGCGGGCCACCTCGCCGTTCACGGTCACCCGCCCCTGCCGGATCAGGTCCTCGCAGACCCGCCGGGCACCGAACCCGGCACGGGCCAGAATCTTCTGCAGTCGCTCCTCCATCGCGCATCGCGTATCGCAAATCGCTATTTCAGTAACACCCGGTCGTAGGCCTCCGGTCGGCGGTCCTCAAAGACGGTCAGGTAGCGGCGGGCCTTCTGGATTTCCCGCAGGTCGGCGCGGGCGACCAGCAACCCCTCCCGGTCGTCCCCCTCCACCAGCACCCGGCCCCAGGGGTCCACGACCATGGAGCGGCCGGGGAAGATGACATCGCCGTCCGCGCCGGCCCGGTTGCAGGCGGCGACGAAGAGTTCGTTCTCCACCGCCCGCGCGCGGGCCAGCAGCAGCCATGCCTCCAGCCGCCGGACGGGCCACTGGGCCGGCACCAGCAGGAGGCGGGCCCCGGCCACCGCCAGCGCCCGGCTCAGTTCGGGGAAGCGCAGGTCGTAGCAGATGATCAGCCCCACCGGCCCCCAGGGGGTGGAGCAGAGGACCGCCCGGTCGCCGGGGGCCAGGTAGCGCGGCTCGTTCATCAGGCGGAAGAGGTGAACCTTGCGGTAGGCGCCCAGGAGCGAGCCGTCAGGGGCATAGAGGACCGCCGTGTTGGAGACACCGCCCTCGTGCCGCTCCAGCAATGAGCCACAGAGATAGAGGCCAAACTCCCGCGCCATCGCGGCCATTTCGGCGAAACCGCCCTCGCCCAGAGGGGCCGCCCATTCCGCCGCCCGCTCCAGGTCGTAGCCGTGCAGCCAGAGTTCGGGCAACAGCATCAGGTCGGCGCCGGCCTCCCGGGCCTGCGCGGCCAGTGCCCGCGCCCGGGCCAGGTTCCGCTCCGCCTGGCCCGGCGGCACGTCCATTTGCCCCAGCGCGATGGTCAACTCCGCGGTCATCCGATTCCCCCCACACGGATTCTTTCTCACACAAAGACACAAAGGCACAAAGAATTATTTTTTTATTTTTTCTTTGTGTCTTTGTGTCTCCGTGTGAGATTCTTCTTCTCACACAAAGACACAAAGGCACAAAGAATTATTTTTTATTCTCTTTGTGTCTTTGTGTCTCCGTGTGAGATTCTTCTTCTCACACAAAGACACAAAGGCACAAAGAATTATTTTTTATTCTCTTTGTGTCTTTGTGTCTCCGTGTGAGATTCTCCTCTCACACCAGCGAGCGGCGCGGGGTCTGTCGGCCTTCCCGCTGGCGCCGTTCCCGATTCGCCCGCGCCGCGCCCCGAAACGCCTCCACGTTCCGGATGATGGGCCGCCCCGGCACCTCCAGCGTGGGCCGGATCAACTTCCGCAGCCGGTCCAGGTGCTCTTTCGTCACCGGGGTGGTCCGTTCCGCCAGCCCCTCGGCGGTGTTGGCTGCCGCCAGGGCCCACGTCCACTCGTCCCGCAACTGGTCGGCCCGGACGTGATAGTGCTTCCGGTCCCACACCTCCGCCGACTTCAGGGCATCCTCCCAGGCCGCCCGCAGCGTCACCCCGATCACCGAGAGCAGGTCCTTCGCCAGTTCCTGGTCGTGCAGGACTCTGGGCAGATGAACCAGCAGAATCTCCGCCACAATCCGCAGGTGCTTTTCCCGTTCGGCAACGGTCATAAACACGCCCTTACGCTTTACGTTTCACGCTTTACGTTTCACGTTTTACTTTTCACGTTTTACGGTGTACAATCACCCCGCGAGGCTCGCGATGAACCGTTCCCTTGTTCTCTGGCCCGTCCGACTGATCGTCGGCATCGTCTTTTTCTTCAACGTGACGTGCGCGCTGGCGTTCATTGCCCGGCCCGGGGACTACGCGCCGTCCTTTGAGGTGAGCGGCCTGCCCGGGGAGATTCTGGTCCGGGGGATGGGCATCCTCTTCCTGATGTGGAACGCCACCTACCCGCCCGTCCTGGTCCGACCGGACCGCCAGCGGACCCTCTTCGCCGTCATCCTGGCCCAGCAGGCGATTGGCGTGGTCGGGGAGACGGCGATGTGGGTCGCCCTTCCGCCCGGTCATCCGGCGCTCTGGGCCACCGGCCTGCGCTTCATCTTGTTTGACGGCGCCGGGCTGGTGGGAATGGGACTGGCATTCTGGTTGTGCGACCGGGTGTTGCAGGATAAATCCTGCGCTACAACGGTTGCCCGGGCTGGCGGCGACCGGAGACGGCGCTACTCCACGTAGTAGGCCAGGCCGAGGGCCCCCGGGCCGGCGTGGACGCCCAGGACCGGCGTGACGGGCTCAATGTAGACCTCCACGCAGCGGAACCGGGCCAGGATTTCCTCCTTCAGCCGCTGGGCCTCCTCCACAGCGCCGGTGTGCAGAATGGCGATGTGGACAGATGCATCCCCCACCCGCTGAGCCAGAGTGTCCAGCAGTTGGCGGATGGCCTTCGCCCGACTGCGCGCCTGTCCAAAAAGGCCCACGTCGTTGTTCGCGACGCGCACCAGGGGCTTGACCTGGAGCAGGTTGCCCACCATACGGGCCGCCCATGCCAGCCGTCCGCCCCGGACGGCGTACTCCAACGTCTCCAGGGCCGCGATGAGGTCCACTTTCGGGATGGCCGCCCGGGCCCGCTCCACCACCTCCGCCAGCGACGCGCCAGCGGCGGCCGCGCGGGCCGCCGCCAGGACGACGAACCCCTGGGCCATCGCGATGGTCCCCGAATCCACGACCTCTATCGGGTACGGCGCCAGTTCCGCCGCTGCAGCGCGCGCCGCCTGAAACACGCCGCTGTAGCGGCTGGTGACGTGGATAGAGACGATGGACCGGGCCTTCTCCTGAAGTCTCCGGTAGAACTCCAGAAACTCCCCCAGCGAGGGCTGAGAGGTCTGAAGCCGCCGGACCCGCTCCTTCAGCCGCTGGAAGAACTCCAGCGGCTGGATGTCCACGCCGTCCCGGTAGGACTCGTCGTTCATCTGAATCCAGAGGGGGATGATCTCCACCCCCAACTGCTGGGCCAGTGGCCGGGGCAGGTTGGCCCCGGAATCGGTTGCGACAACCACCTCTTTCATTGTACTCCTTTCTTCTCACACAAAGACACAAAGGCACAAAGATGCAAATATCTACTGATCGGTTTGCAGATAACGTAGCGCAGGCTGTCAGCCTGCATACAGGCCTGGCGGCCTGCGCTACAGGGCATGCCTTTGCCAGCATCTTTTATGGCACTTGCCCAGAGTCCCCCTGGTCTGAACGTGCCAGGCACTTTCAGAAGTGCCTGGCCCGTTCTCCGCTGAGTGCAGAAACGCCCTCCCAGACTTCCAGGATAGCCCGGCGCAGGAGAGATACCACCTCGTCTATTTCCGCCTCGGTGATGACGAAGGGCGGCGCCACCATAAGGTGGTCGCCCAGGATGCCGTCTATGCCGCCGCTCCCCGGGTAGACGATCAGCCCGTGCTCAAAGGCCCGGTCGCCCACCCGGCGGGCAAAGGCCACCTCCGGCGGGAACGGCGCCTTCGTCCCCCGGTCGGCGACGAATTCCACACCCCACATCATCCCCACGCCGCGCACGTCCCCCACGCAGGGAAGGTCCGCCAGCGCCTCCCGCAGTCTCCGGCCCAGGTAGTCCCCCCGGACCGCGGCCGCCGTCACCAGGTCGTGCTCCTCCAGGTAGCGGAGAGTCGCCAGCGCGGCCGTCGCGCCCACGGCGTGGTGGGAAAACGTGCCGCCGTGGTTGAAGTCGCCGTGGGCCTGGCGAATCATCTCCACATCCGCCCCCCGGACGGCGACAACGGAGAACGGGAAATACCCGCCCGTGGCCCCTTTCCCCATGGTCATCCCGTCCGGGCGGATGCCGAAGTGCTCTATCCCAAACCAGCGCCCGGTGCGGCCGAACCCGGTCATCACCTCGTCGGCGATCAGGAGCACCCCGTAGCGGTCGCAGATTTCCCGGATGAGGGGCCAGTACCCCTCCGGCGGGACGACGGCGCCCAGGGTGGCGCCGCTCACCGGTTCGGCGATGAAGGCCGCCACCCGTCCCGGCCCCTGACGGCGGATTTCCACCTCCAGCGCCCGCGCGCAGGCCAGGTCGCAGTTCGGGCAGGTCGCCCCGAAGGGGCATCGGTAGCAGTACGGGGGCGGGATGTGGGGCTGGTCCCGCATCATGGGGGCGAAGAGGTTGCGCATAGACGGTTTGCCGGTGACGGCCAGCGCTCCCAGACTCAGGCCGTGGTAGGAGCCCCAGCGGGCGATGACCACGTCCCGGGCCGGTTCTCCCCGCGCCACCTGCACCTGGCGGGCGAATTTGATCGCGCCCTCCACCGCCTCCGAGCCACTGGTCAGGTAGTAGAACCGGGGGTCGTCCAGGGGCACCCGTCGGCTCAGAGCGTCGCTGTAAGCCTCCAGGCCCGGGGTGGTGAAGAGACTGCCGTGGACGTAGGCGACGGCGGCTGTCTGTTCGGCCACCGCCCGGGCCACCTCCGCCACCCCGTGCCCGATGTTCACCGCCACCGGCCCGCCGGACGCGTCTATGTACCGGCGGCCGTCGGCATCCCAGATGTAGATGCCCTCCCCACGCACGGCCTGGGGGTGCGGGAACGACATCCGGCGGCGGAAAACGTGGGGGGAATAGGCCGGGGCCACTATAAGACCTCCAGTACCCGAAACGTGATGGGGCCGGCCGGCGCGTCCACCGTCACCACATCCCCGGCCCGGCGGCCCAGCAGGGCCTGTCCCAGAGGGGACTGGTGCGACACTTTCCCGTTCAGCGGGTCGGCCTCCGCTGGCCCGACAATCCGGAAGACCTCGGGCGTCTCCCTCCCTTCCTCCAGAACGGTAACCTGGCTGCCCAGGTCCACCACGCCCGCAGGGCCGTTGCTCTCAATCAGCACCGCGTTGCGCAACATGGTCTCAATCTGCTGGATGCGCCCCTCCAGGAACGCCTGCTCCTCTTTGGCCGCGATGTAGTCGGCGTTCTCGGAGAGGTCGCCCTGCTGGATGGCCCGACGCAGGATGCGGGCCAGTTCGGGCCGCCGCACGTTCACCAGATATTCCAGTTCCCGGCGTAGATTCTCTATCCCTTCAGCCGTCAAAAAAACCGGTTGCTGCATCCTCTGCTCCTGTGCTTCAATGTACTGTAATCCTACCGCAAAACCCGATTTTGGCAAGGCCGTATCTCACACAAGGACGCAAAGATTTTCTTTATATTTCTCACACAAAGACACAGAGGCACAAAGATTTTCTTGTATTTTCTCA
>JAPYWT010000033.1:5000-11556 GCA_028276215.1 Thermoflexus sp.
CTGATGAGATTGCCTTCCCGACACTCCCAACTCCCCCGGCGGGTGACACCGGCGCTGAAGACGTCCTGATCGTCAAAGCCGTTTTCGCGGACGTTGGTGATCGAGCGGACGAACGTGTCGCTACTGGTACCGCTGATCTGGTATTCCCATGAGGCGCCGGCCACCACCGGGTAGTAGGGGTTCTGGCATGGCCCGGCGGCGGGCGCAGGTTCAGGCGGCGCGGGTGTGGCGGCCGGCGCGGGGGTGGGCGACGGCCCGGCCGTCGGTTCCGCGGTTGGGGGGGCGGCGTTCCCGGCCGGGGCCTCCCGCGTCGGCGTGACCGTTGGCCCGACAGGGGGTTCCACTGCCGGAGTGGCAGAGACTCCGGCGGTCGGCCCGCGGCCCGACGAGCAGGCCGCCAGCAGCAGGATCACGGCGCTCAGGGCAAGACGGACAATTTTCATTTTCATCTTACTCCTCCATCGTAACTATTCAGCGCTGACGGAAGTCGCCCTTCCTGGGCTGCAGGCCTTTGCTCGGCCTTCGCCGACCCGCGCTCTCATCATGCACTCAGGGTTGTCGGCGGAGGCCGACAACCGGCACGAAGTGCCCAGGAGGACGATTTCCATCGGCGTGTAGTTACCCTCCATATTGGTAGACAACTGCTTGCAGTTGTCCTGCGGACATTCGGAGACACCCGTACTACCGACCCGGGGGCCTCTGGGCAAACGCCTTAAGAGATGCCGGCGGATGCGTGCCCCGTCGCGCAGGCCGCCAGACCTGCATGCAGGCCGACAGCCTGCGCTACGTTACCCGAAACTGATTCGGGCAGGTAGTTACGACACACCCGTGCATCCAGCGCGATTTGCTCTCCATGATTACCGAGAGAGCGTTCTCAAAACGCTGTTGGGCCCCAGATACGAACGGGGTCTGCATCATCGCTCTCCATGATACAGAGAGAGCGTCCTCAAAACGTCCTCAGAACGTCCTCAGAGGGAATTGGGGGGGTGTTCGGTGGTTTAAGGTGGAGGTGTTCGGGGGGTTGAATTTAGAGGGAAGCCAGGAGAATGGAGCGCAGAGGGGAATCGGCATCCAGCGCCAGGTGAAGGGGGGCATAGGAGGTTTCGGCCAGCGCGTGGAGTTCGGCGCGGCAGGCCTGTGCCTGCTCGTACTGGCCGAGGGTTTCGTACAGGCGGAGCAGGACCAGCAGGCTCTCGCCCATTAAAGGCTGGTCGGGGCAGGCGCGCGCCAGGGCGAGACCGCGCTGAGCGGCGGCGAGGGCTTCGGCGGGGTTCCCCTGGTTTCCCAGGTGAACCGCCAGCGCCAGGCTGGCCCGCGCCTGCTGGGGAACTTCGCCGGAAGCGCGGGCCGCTTCCGCGAGACTCTCCAGCATCGCCTGGTCAGGGGTCCGGCCACTTAGTGCCAGGGTCATCCACTCCTCCAGTTGCGCCTGCTGAACGAACTGGGGCACGCCGCTGGCCTGCCCGGCCTGCACGGCGCGCTGACTGGCGGAAAGCGCCCTCTGCCATTCACCCAGCAGTCGCCACAGCCCGGCGCGCGCCAGGCTGGTCAGAAAGACCACGGCGTGCAAACGGAGCGCGGCGGCCTCATCTTCCAGTCTCGCCAGCGAATCGGCGGGGGCGCGTCCCTGCGCCAGGTCGGTGAGGGTCAAATAGGCCTGCATCAACAACTGCCCGTAGGTGCTTTCCACCTGACGGGCATTTTCCAGCCCGCGCGCGAAGTCCCGTCGTGCCTCCTCCAGACTGCCCATCCGCAGGAAGGCCGCCCCACGCCCGGCGAACTTGCCCCACAGACCCGGCAGATACGATGTCCCGGCCACCTCAATAGCCTGGGAGTAGATGCGGACCGCTTCGCCGTAGCGGCCCTGATTGAGCGCGATTTGCCCCAACATCGTCAGGGCGGCGGACTCTATACGCCGCAGACCGCCCCGACGGGAGAGTTCAACGGTTTTCGCCAGTATTTGCTGCGCCTGCGCGTAGTCCTGTACAAAGACCAGCGCGGTGCCGAGATGGTTCAGGCTTTGCACCCTCTCCGTTGAAGAACCGGCGGCGGCCTCTTCCAGTGCCAGGGCCTCCTGCAAGTCCTGGATCGCTTCGTGGGGACGTCCCATCATCAGGGCGACGATGCCGCGAACGTTCAGGGCCCGCACAACGGCCGGTTTTTCTCCCAGAGTACGGGCGATTTCCAGCGAGTGGCTGGCGGCCTGATGCGCTTCCGGGTAGCGATCGCGGGTGTAGAGGGCGTGGGCATAGCGAACCAGGGCGCTGGCACAAAGGGAGGGGAATTCACGGCAGGCAACGAGGGCGCTTTCCAGGAGCGGCAGGACTTGAGCACTCTGACCGCGATAGTGGGCGAGCACGCTGCGTTGCAGGGCGGCCTGCGCCCGCAGTTGGCGGATCTCGCGCGTGGCGGTTTCTTCTCCCAGCAGGGCAACGGCCCGCTCAATGGCTGCTTCTGCCTGTTCAAAGGCGGCCAGGTCCGTCAGTTCCTGGGCGTGAACCAGCCAGAAGCGCGCCGCCGGAAGGGGTTTTTGCGCTGTTTCGTAGTGGGTGGCGATCTCTGCGGCGAACCCCGGCTGCCCGGCATGGACGGTTTCCAGGGCCCGGGCGGCCTGCTCGTGCAGAAGGACGGCGCGGTCGGAGGGAATTTCATCCAGAATCATCCGGTGGATGAGTTGGTGCGAAAACGTATAGTCGTCCGGCCCCGGCGGGACTGCATCCAGGATCAGTCCCTGGGCCTGTAACTGGTCCACCACTTCGGCGCAGGTGGCAGGGGGCCAGGCCAGCATCGTCTCCAGTTCAAGGTTGGAGAAGGAAAAGCCCAGCACGGCCGCCGCCTCCAGCATCTGCTGCGCCGGGGCGGGAAGTTGGGCCAGTCGCGTCCGGATCGCTTCCCGCAGGGTAGGGGGAGACCTCCGGGAGACCTGCCGAGCCCGGCGCAGACTTTCGGCCGCTTCCCGCAGCAGCAGAGGCAGCCCCCGGGCGTAGCGATTGATCTCAGCGATCAGGGCGGGGGTAACCGTCTCACGGCCCAGCATCTTCTCCAGAAAGAGACGACTTTCTTCGTCAGTGAACGCGCGCAGAGGAATTTCCTGCCCACAGCGGTAGCGACGCAGGTCCCGTTTGAGGTTCAGCAACGCCGCCGGTGCCCCGGTGGTGCGGTACGTGATCAGGATCATCAGGGGCAGCGTCTGACAGGTGTGGGTCAGTTCGGCCAACAGTTCCAGGGAGGCGGTGTCCGCCCAGTGAAAATCCTCCATCACGAGAACCAGTGGTCGCTGGATGGCCAGGAAGTGGATACCCTGGCGGAGAGCGGTGCGCAATTCGGCAGCATCGGGCTGGGGAGGGGCCAGCAGGTCGGGGCGCAGCAGGCTCAAATCGGGGACCAGTGGCAACAGCCGGCTCAGCCACTCGGGCGGGATTTCGGCGCTGCGGGCCAGAAGGGGAGCGGCAACGGTGAGCACCTGTCGCCAGGGGTCGTAGGGACGGGGCGGAGCAGTTCCAGTGGGAGGCGGGCATTGTCCCCAAAACAGGCGCGGCGCATCTGCGCCGGCCGATTCCAGGAAACGGTGCAATCCCTCCCGCAGCAGAGCGGTCTTGCCCACGCCGGCCTCGCCGGAGATGAATACGATTCCGCCCTGGCCGTTGCGTAAAGCGGCGAGGAGGGCCTGCAGTTGCGATAACTCATCGGTGCGGCCAACAAAATGCGGCTCGGGCGAGACGGTCTTTCGCGGAATCAGACGCGGCAGACGGTCGCTGAGGATGTCGCGATAGAGCGCCATCGTTTCGGGCATGGGCTGCGTGTGCAACTCGCGCTCCAGTTCGCGCGCCAGCGTTTGATAGGTGGCCAGCGCGGCAGCGCGGTGGCCCGAAAGCACCTCCAGCGTCATCTGCAACCGCACAGATTCCTCATCCCAGGGGTCTTCGGCGGTCAGTTTGCGGGCCCATTTCAGCGCGCGCTCCAGTTGATTCTGCTCAATGCAGGCCCAGACCAGTTTTTTGAGCAGACCCCGATAGTGGCTGCGCAATTCTTCACGGCGGGCAAGGATGACGTCGTCCATATCCACGCCCGCCGCCAGGTCGCCGCCATACAGGCTGATGATGTCTTCCAGTTCGTCTATTTCGTCGCTGTCCCGCTCAAAGGCGCGCACATCCAGCCAGAACTCGTCCGAATCGGCCCACGAAACGGTCTGGGGAGAAATGTGCAGGAGCGGCCGGGCGACCGGGGGGAGCACGCGGCGCAGCAGGTAGAGGTGACGGCGCAGGTTAGCCAGGGCGTCGGCTTCGGTCTCGTCGGGCCAGAGGGAAAACGCCAGCGTTTTGCGCGATAACGGCTGTCCGATCTGGAGCAGCAGGCGCACGAAAAGCCGTAGCAAACTCTCCCGTTGGGGCAAGGGAACGACCGTTCCCTCTATCTCCAGGCGGACTTCGCCCAACAAAAAAATTCGCAGAGGGGCTGAGAACGACTGCATATACCTACCCCTGGCCGTTGCGCTACTTTTGTATTTTAGCACATTCCCCAGAAATCGGGTAGGTCTTTTCGCATTGACGGGATCATGCTGTGCCGCGGGGTGGGGGCTTCCGGGGATAAAAAATTGTTTTTTTGTGGCGGCAATGAAGCCGCCGCAATGAAAAATATATTTCACTTATCCTCGTGGGCGAAAAGGCCAAACTTAAGGAGAGGGGGCCAAAAGTTCCCCAAAGCAACTACCTGCCAGGGGGGCTTTGATCAAGCACCTTAAGAGATGTTGACGAAGGCATGCCCCTGTAGCGCAGACCGCCAGGCCTGCAGAGTGCAGGCTGACAGCCTGCGCTACATTGCCATAAAAGATGGTCCCCCGGGCGGGGGGGGTACCCGGGGGACCGCCAGCCAAGGAAAGGAGGAGAGGTGCGATGTGGCTTGGGGAAAACGCCTGCCGCACGGCGTTGGCCACGCCCACCTCGCTTTGTATTATACCCCATCCCGTCCGGATGGAGAGTGACGAACGGCAGGATTTCGGGGTGACAACTGTCTTAAACGGCCCACAGCGCCTCTCTGGGCAGGGGCAAACTCCCGCTCAGGTCGTGCAGGGAGACGCGAAGGTGTCCCTCCGGCCCCGGGTCCACGCGTACGTAGGTCAGATAGTGGGGGGTCGTGAAGGATTCGGGATGTTCCAGCAATCGCTGCCAGTCCTCCCGACTGGCCTGAGAGAAATCCCGCCACCACGTCCAGGTGCCACTGTTGGCGTAAACGCCCCCCTGCAGCACGTCCAGCCGCGCCTGGTGCGTGTGACCGAAAACGACCAGAGAGACGCCCCGTTCCCGAAGGATTTGCTGCGCCGCCCCCACCAGATGGTCGCTGAACCCCCGGCTGATCCGCTGACCGGCCTCCAGAAAGTCGGGTTGCGGCGGGGCCGGGCGGCCCGCGCGGCGGAGGCGACGGACCCGGGCCCGGAAACCCCGGAGGGCCCGCAGGAGGCCCGCGGTGCTCATAGCCTGTGCGCGGATGGACGGACGCCCGGTTTCACCCCCCGCCGGAGTGAGAATATTGTACGGCCCGATGCTCTGCAGGACCTCCCCCAGGGCCGCGTCCAGTTCCCGGCGGAAGGCCGGGTCGTCCGCATAGCGGCGGGCCACTTCGTCCACAGCGCCCGTGCGGACCGCCTCCAGCGGCGGCGGTTCCCCCTGCCCGGCCGCGAACGGGTGGAAGACCATCCCCGGCAGGGCCGTCAGCAGAACGGCCAGCGCCTTCAGGGCGAAGGCCGGTTCCAGCACCATCCCGTAGGCAATGAGGGCCGGGATCGGTTTGACCGCGTCCACCCACCACTTTTCGTACTCCACGTGGTTGAAGAACTCTATGACGAACCGGGAGCCGACGGGGGTCTTCAGACGGTCGGGATGGCGGGGGTCCACCGGGTTTTCAAAGTCGTCCAGGGAATTCAGCGGGTCCCCATACTGGTTGCCGTGCTCCACGTAGACCCCATCCTGGAGGACCGAGCGCGCGGCGAAGGTCAGGAGGGGCGCCCGGGGACCGACGGCCCCCAGGGCCTGCCGGATACGCTCCTGGACGCCGGGCCAGTGGAGTTGCAGGTCATGGTTGCCCTTGATGACGGTCACCGTCCGGCGGGGGCGCTCCGAGAGAAACCCCGCCAGTCCCTCAAAGACGGGGCGGTGCCCGGCGATGACCAGGTCGGTCCGCAGGACGGCATCCGCCTCGGTGGTGGACCGGTAGGCGTCCTCCGGGTAGGCGGCCCGGGGGTCGTACTCGGAGACCGGCACGGCGGGGACCTGGAGGTACTCTATGAAGTCGCCGTTGATGATGAGGTCCATGGGCCGACCGGCGGACTCACTCTCATCCCGCAGGCTCATCAGAAAGTCGGAGAACTGGCGGTCGTGGCGGAAGTCCTCCAGCGGGTTGGCGCCACCGAAAGACCCGGCCCCCAGATGCAGGTCACTGAGAATGATTTTGGTGGATGCGTCCATCGCCCCCTCCTGGGAAAGTTTACCGCAAAGACACGAAGATCATTCAGGATTTACGCCACGAATTTTATTTCTTTTAATTCGTGTTGCAAACTTCG
>JAPYWT010000066.1 GCA_028276215.1 Thermoflexus sp.
CATCGTGCCCACGCATCTGCGCGGCACGGCCTACGGCACTTACAACGCCATGCTGGGCATCCTGGACTTCCCGGCTTCCTTTATCGCGGGCATTCTCTGGCAGGGGGTGGGCCCCTGGCAGGGTTTTGGCCCCTCCGCCCCCTTCCTCTTCGGCGCGGTGATGGCGTTTCTGGCGGCCGGGCTGATGGTGGGAGTGATGTAGCGCAGGCTGTCAGCCTGCAACCGGCCTGGCGGCCGGCGCTACCCGGCTTCAGATAGAGAGTTGCCGTAAAGGTAGCTCTATGGGCAGGACGAACACATTTTCCAATCCCACGCTGGAAGAAATCCGGCGGACCCTTCAAGATCATTTGCCGGAGTTGCAGGAGCGGTACGGTGTGACCGTTATCGGCATCTTCGGCTCCTACGCGCGGGGCGAATCGCGCCCAGATAGTGACCTGGATATTCTGGTTGAACTGGAAGAGCCGCCGCGAATCAGCCTTATTGGTCTGGTCAATCTGGAAAATTATCTCAGCGACCTGCTGGGTGTCCCGGTCCAGGTCACCCTTCAGCGCAATCTGAAACCGCGTCTCCGGCCCCGTGTTCTTCAGGAAATGGTGCCAGTACGATGAGAGACCCATTGGTGTACATAGACGACATCCTGGATGCAATGGAGAAAGCCGAGGCTTTCACGGCTGGGATAGATTATGTCCAGTTTGAGGATGATGTGCGTACCATTTATGCTGTCATCCGGGCACTGGAAATCATTGGCGAAGCAGTAAAGCGTCTGCCTGCGGACTTCCGGGAGCAGTACCCCTCCATGCCCTGGAAAGATATGGCGGGGATGCGGGATAAAATCATCCACGGCTACGATGAGGTGGACCTGCGCATTGTGTGGAAAGTGGTAAAAGAAGACATCCCCATGCTCAAGCCTCGCCTGCAGCAAATCTTGCGGGAGCACGGCGGATGATAGTAAGTAACAGGCCTTACGCAGTTGGGAGCGGGGAGAACGTGCCAGGCACTTCTGGAAGTGCCTGGCACGTTCAGAAACAATTCAACTGCGTAACTCCTGTAAGTAAAGGAGCGACATGAAACCAATCGCTATCGTTGGTGTTCTTCTGGCCCTGTTGCTGCTGGCCTGTGCCTGCTGCACCTGGCTGACCACCATTGACTGGAAGGGTCTGCTGGAGCCCCTCCTCAGCGCGGTGGAGCCGACGGCAGAGCCGCCCGTCACCCCTCAACTGACCCGCGGGCCGCTCCCGCCCGAGACCGCCGAAACGGAGCGCCTCTTGGAAGAGACCCTCATCCCCGTCCGGGACCTCCACGAACTGGCCATCCGGCTGCGGGGCGTCCCCCCTGATACCCCGCGCACCGTCAACCCGGAGGGCCCGCCCGACTATCCGGTGGGAACCTGCCGCACCTTCCACGCCTCCAACGTGGACACGAACGAGCACTTTGACCTGACCGCCTGCCTCCGCTACAAGAACGACGTAGTGTATATGTGGGTGGAAGAAGGGGTGAAGGTGGACGAGGCGGACCTGAAGGCCGCGGCGGACCTCTTCGCCACCAAAACCTATCCCACCAACCGTAACTTCTTCGGCTCCGAGTGGAGCCCCGGCGTGGATAACGACCCCCGTCTACACATCCTCCACGCCCGCAACCTGGGCGACTCGGTAGCCGGGTACTACTCCTCCGCCGACGAGTTCGTCCCCGCCGTCCGGGAGGACTCCAACGCGATGGAGATGTTCTACATCCAGATTGAGAACGTCACCGTCAACGACGAGTTCTACAACGGCGTCCTGGCCCACGAGTTCCAGCACATGATCCACTGGTACAACGACCGCAACGAGGACACGTGGCTGAACGAGGGCTCCTCCGAACTGGCGTCGTACCTGAACGGCTACGATACGGGTGGGTCTGACTACCTCTTCTCCCGCCAGCCCGACACCCAACTGAACTCCTGGCCCGAGGGGCCGGGGACCGCCGGGGCCAACTACGGCGCGTCGTACCTCTTTATGTCCTACTTCCTGGACCGCTTCGGCGCGGAGGCCACCCGGGCGTTGGTCGCTCATCCGGAGAACGGCTTCGCCGCCGTGGACGCGGTCCTGGCCGACCTGGGCACCGGGATGACCCACGTGGACCTCTTCGCCGACTGGGTGGTCGCCAACCTGCTGGACGACCCGGACCTGGCCGACGGGCGGTACGGTTACCGGGAAATTGACCCACCGCCCTTCAAGATAGAGACCCGTCTCTCCAACTATCCGACGACCCGGCAGGCGACCGTCCACCAGTACGCGGCCGACTACATAGAACTGAGGGGCGACCGCCCCCTGCGCTTCTCCTTCGCCGGCTCCACCCAGGTCGGGCTGATGGACACCCAGGCCCACAGCGGGAAGTATCTCTGGTGGTCCAACCGGGGCGACGACTCCGATATGACCCTGACGCGTGAGTTTGACCTGACCGGCGTCCAGAAGGCCACGCTGGAGTACTGGTGCTGGTACGACATAGAAGAGGACTGGGACTACGCCTACGTGGAGGTCTCCCCCGACGGCGGGAAGACCTGGGAGATTCTGACCACTCCCTCCGGTACGCCGGAGAACCCCAACGGCAACTCCTTCGGCTGGGGGTATACGGGTCGGAGCGGTGGGGGAAGCAAGGCGGAGTGGATCCAGGAGACGGTGGACCTGACGCCCTATGCGGGAAAGCGGGTTCTGGTCCGGTTTGAGTACATCACCGACGACGCGGTGAATCGGCCGGGCTTCGCGCTGGACGACGTGTCGGTCCCCGAAATCGGTTACTTCTCCGACTTTGAGGCCGACGGGGGCGGCTGGGAGGCGGCGGGCTTTGCCCGCCACGCCAACGTCCTCCCCCAGCGCTGGCTGGTGCAGTTGGTGCTGTTTGGCCCCCAGACGACGGTCCAGCGCCTGGAACTGAACCCCGACCAGACCGGGGAGTGGGAGATACCGCTGGGCGGGGGCGTGGACCGGGCGGTGGTGGTCATCTCCGCCTACGCGCCGGTGACGACGGAGGTGGCGTCGTATCAGTATTCGGTTCGGTAGCCCTAAACGTACTCTTCCAGTATCACCAGCGGCGGTGTGGTAACTCGCCCGATCCACCTCCGGTCGTTGGTCACGATGCCGTCGGCGCCGGCCCGCCGCGCAGCCGCAACCTGGACCGCGTCCGGCAAACGCAGACCGGTCGTCCCCCGTACCCATGCGGCTTCCCGGGCCAGCGCTGCATCCAGCGTTACCCAGCGCAGGTTCGGGAAATGGGTCAGGTATATTTCGTACTCCAGCATCGTCGTACGGTCCGACATCTTTGCCGGAAGGCTCAGGATTTCTGCCAGCGTCACAGTGGTCGTCAGCCCCATTACCTGGCCCGACTCCACGGCTTCCAGTACCACCCGGCTCAGCGGAGCATAGCGGGGGTGGGCGGAGAGGTGATAGGAGAAGACCATTGTGTCCAGAAGCAACAATCGGTGTCCGGAGAGCGTTTGTCTCAGTTCCTCTACTCCCATGACGCCCGCTCCTCCTCCAGCCAGCGGTCGGGGTCCGGCCAGATTTCCCGGTGCAGTCCCAGGAGGGCTTCGGTGAAATTGGCCGGTTGAGGGCGCAGGAAGACCGTATCGCCGTCCACGATAAAGAGCAGAGTGCCCTGGGGACGCAGGTTCAGAACCTCCCGGACCGCTTTCGGGATGACGACCTGATACCGGGCACCGATGCGCGCCATAAAGGCCTGCATGTTCGCCTCCAGCCAGTAAGGTATGTTCATCATAACGTATGACAGACAAATTGTCAAATCAACGGAGAAAACGGGCATCCTTCATACAAAATGATCGGCGTCTTTGATTCCGGTGTCGGTGGACTTTCGGTCTGGCGGGAGATTGTGCGGGAATTGCCCGACGTCCCTACCCTCTATGTGGCCGACCAGGCCCACGTCCCCTACGGGCCGCGCCCGCTGGAGGAGGTACGCCGGTTCGCCGAGGGGATCACCCACTTCCTGCTGGCGCAGGGAGCGACGGTGGTCGTTCTGGCCTGCAACACCGCCTCCGCCGCCGCGCTGCGCTACCTGCGGGCCGTCTTCCCCCAGGTGCCCTTTGTGGGGATGGAGCCGGCGGTCAAACCCGCAGTGCAGCGGACGCGCAACGGTCGGGTGGGCGTCATCGCTACCCCGGCCACGTTTCAGGGGGAACTCTTCGCCTCGCTGCTGGAGCGCTTCGCCCGCGACGTCCGCGTCATTCCGCAGGTCTGCCCGGGGCTGGTGGAGGCGGTGGAGGACGGCGCGCTGGACGCGCCGGAGACGGAGGCGCTGTTGCGAACCTGCCTGACGCCTCTACTGGAGGCGGGGATAGACGAATTGGTGCTGGGCTGCACCCACTACCCGTTCCTGCGGCCGCTGATGGAGCGCATCGTGGGGCCCGGAGTGGAGATTGTGGACCCGGCCCCGGCGGTAGCCCGACAGGTCCGGCGGGTGCTGGAAAATTGTAGCGCAGGCTATCAGCCCGCGCGACCCACTTTTTACACCACCGGCGACCCGGCGCGGTTCGCGAGTGCGCTGGAGCGGTTGGTCGGGGTAGAGGCAGAAGTGCGCTCTCTGTGCTGGGAGGGGGATGATTTGCGGTGCGTGAAGCGTAAAACGTGAAACGTGAAGCGTGAAACGTGAAACGTGAAGCGTGAAACGTGAAACGTGAAGCGTAAAACGTGAAGCGTGATTATCCCCCCGTTGCCACGACGAAGGCAACGGCGTACTCCCGCTCGTGGGAGAGGCTGACGGCCCATTGGGTCAGGCCCAGTTGGGCCGCCCGCTCCGCCGCCCGTCCGTGCAGGTAGACCTCCGGGCGGCCCCGCCAGTCCCCCAGAACCTCCACCTCGTGCCACTCCACCCCGTCGGGCGCCAGGATGCGCATCCCGACTCCCAGCGCCTTGGAGACGGCCTCCTTGGCCGCAAACCGCGCCGCCAGTTCCGGCGCCCGTCCCCGGCTGTAGATGACCTCCGCCGGGGTGAAGACCCGGCGCAGGAAGCGCTCCCCGTGCCGCTCCAGCGCCCGCTCCACGCGGGGGACCGCGATCAGGTCCACCCCGACGGCCAGGGGGAATAAGGGTGCGGGGGAAGGGGGAATCGGGGGCCCCAGGGGCTTGCGGTAGTGGACGGTGCGCTCCACCTCCTCAAATCCCACAGCCCGATGGGCCTGCTGGCCGGCCTGGTTGCGGATGTCCGCGTCGGAGGCCAGTTCCCGGCAGCCGCGCGCGCGGGCCCACTCCTCCGCCGCCGCAATGAGGGCCCGCCCGATGCCCCGGCCCCGCGCGCTTTCGTCCACAAACCAGCCCTCAATGTAGCCCACCGGGGTGGTGGCGCATCCTTCGGCCTGCTCCCGCAGGGAGACCTCCACAAAGCCGTTCAGACGCCCGTCCTCGCCCGCGCTGACGAAGACCGCGTACCGCCGGGGCTGGGCCAGAATCGCCGCCGCCTCTGCTGCGTGGGACGCGGGGGACTGGTCCGGCCAGAGCGTCTGCCGCATGGCCAGCCATTGTTCCCGGTCGGAGGGGGTCAGGGGACGGATGGTCATGGCATCTACGGTAGGGGCAACCCTTGCGGTTGCCCGAAGGGGCAGGCGCAAGGCCTGCCCCTACGGTTCCGGCGGGCCGGCCAGGGCCAGGACGTAAGCGTCGGGGTTCAGCCAGCGCTGCGCGGCCGCCAGCACCCGTTCGGGGGTGATCGCCCGAATCAGGTCGCCGTAGCGCTGAAGGTAATCCAGCCCCAGGCCGTACTGCTCCATATCCAGGATGGCCGCCGCGACGCCCTCGTTGGTCTCCAGCCGCAGGGGGAGGCTCCCCACCAGGAAGGACTGGCTATCGGCCAGTTCCTCCGGCGGGACCGGTTCCTGGCAGATGCGGCGGATTTCGGCCCGGATGCTCTCCAGTGCCCGCTCCACGTTGGCCGGATTCACCCCGGCGATGACGGTCCAGGGGCCGGGCCCCCTCCCGCCCTCTATCCGGCTGTAGGAGTAGTAGGCCAGCCCCTGTTCGTCCCGGACTTTGTCGCCCAGGCGGCCCATCATCCCGAAAACCCCCAGGACAGTGTTGCAGAGCACCGCGTCCAGGAAGGCCGGGTCGGTGCGGGCGGGGCCGGGGTAGCCCAGGACGATGTCCGTCTGGGTCTTGCCGGGGATGGGGACGAATTTCTGCCGGACCTCCTCCGGGGGGAAGACGGGTGGGGACGGGGGCCGCTGAGGGGCGGGGCCGTTCCAGTCGCCGAAGGCCCGCTCTATCATCTCCCGGGCGTGCGCGGCCTCCACCGCTCCCACCACGGCGATGACCATTCCCTGGGGCGTGTAGTGGGCCTGGTAGAACCGGGCCAGGTCCTCCGCCGTCAGCGGGGAGACCGTCTCTATGTACCCGTCCACGCTGCGGCTGTAGGGGTGGTCGGGCGGGTAGGCCAGTTCCCGAAAGGTGAGCGACGCCATGCGGCGGGTGTCGTGGGCCCGTTCCTCCAGGTCAGTGATGATTTCCCCCCGCAGTTTGTCCACTTCCTGGGGCGGGAAGGTGGGGTGGCGGAGGACGTCGGCCAGGACGTCCAGGATGCGGGGGAGGTCCTCCGCCAGACACTTGATGCCGAACCCGGTATGGTAGACCCCGGCGGAGACGCCGATGGAGGCCCCCACCGACTCCACCTCCTCGTAAATCTGGTCAAAGGTCCGGTGGACGGTGCCCCGGGTGAGGGCGGAGGCGGTGAAGGAGGCCAGGCCGGCCTGCTGGGGCGTCTCGTCGCAGGAGCCGACCTCCAGATAGCCGCTGACGACCACCGTGGGGTTGGTGAAGTTCTCCCGGGTCAGGAGAACGATGCCGTTGGGGAGTTCGTGGCGAAGAATATCTGCCGGACCAGGAATGGACATGGCGACTCCGGAAGAGTGGTTTTTAACGGCTGGCAGGCGGATACGGCTCCACCGAGTAACGGGTGACGTCTTTCTCGCCGGTCTTGTAGACGAGCACGATTCGCTCTTCTTCAAAGCGCAGGAAGACGTCAATCGTATCCCTCTGGAACGCTTCGGCGTCTACGGACAGGATAAAATCGCGCACTTCGCATAGTGGCAGGAAAACCAGCCCACCCCTGTTCATCAGGAGAAAACCCTCCCCTGCTTTCAACTGGGCCAGCGATTTGCTCCCCCGGAAAGTCACCTGCCACCCTTTGGGTTTTTCACTACCGGGCCGAATGATGACCGGCTGATTGTCAATCGTCGCATATTTTTCGCCCCACTGTTGGATCTGATGCCCTTTGCGGGTCAGGATTTTCCGCGCGTCATCCAGGAAAACCTCATCATCCAACCGGCCCCGCAGGAAGCGGGTAATTCGGCCTCTATTGAACAGCAGGATGTTGATCTCTTCTTTGAAAGCGTTACAGAGAATCGTCTGCGGCGAGGAGAGGCTGGGCAGGCGGGTAGAAGAAGTCACAACCCGGTATCGGTTGATTTTAAAGAGGTCTACCAGGTAGTTTTCCAGCGTCAGCCGGATGTTCTCATCGTTCAGGTCCGACTGCGATGCACTGCGCCCGTCATTGAAAATGAAGGCCAGTTGCCACTGCTGGATTTTATCCTCTGGAGCCCGAATATGGTTGAGCAGACGGGCTCTGATGTCTTCTGTCTGTCCAATGTAGGCTCTTTTCTCGGCCCGTTCATCCAGAAGAACATACAGCCCTGGGATTGGCGAGCGGCCAATTTCCTCCACAACGGTCTCCAGGGCCTGTTCGGACCGGGGAATCTCCCAGAGGCGCATGTTGCCCAACAGGGTGCGAGACCTGACAATTTTCAGGCCGTTTTCCGGAAGGCTCTGGAAGCCCAGGTCTTCGCGATGCGGCATGTTTCCTATCCTTTCCGCAATGTAATGATCGTCTCCCGCAGGCGATAACTGCGGATTTGGCCGGAGCGCCGGACCCGCGCTCGTTCCAGACGCTCAATGGTCAGGCCCAATTCCTGACCGATGCGGGCCAGAATCAGGTCCGTGGGAACGTACACGTCGGCAATCAAACTGTCTCCCACGACCAGGATAAAACGCCCTCCCGGCCGAATGGCCTGAGCAACGTTACGCATCACCCGATACATATCATCAAAGTATTTATGGACAATTTCCGGCATATCCTCCCGGCGGTAGAAGCCCCGGCGGGCGATATTGGCCGCGATTTCCGTCTTAATGTGCTCAATCCAGGAATTGGTGTACCGCTGAGAGACACCACTGAATCGGCGAACCACCCCTTTAGAGACATTATCACAGACCACCATCGCGTCTTTGAGTTGCTTCAGTTCCTGATGGGTCCGGGCGAAGCCCAGCCACCCAATCTCAATCTTGTAGTTCATCACGTAATCCAGGCCGTTCATGTAAGGCGGCGAGGTGATGACCAGGTCATAACCAACGGGTGGCTGGTACTCCATTGAATTCGCCAGAATAATCTCAGCCGGGGTATCCAGTGAGTCCCGGTACTTCGTCTGGCACAGGCGAAGGTCTTCGGCAATGGCAGCAATCTTGGAAGCGAACAGGGTAAATGGGGCGTCGTCCTCAACAAACTTGCCGGGGGCATATCCCAGGCACGGGGAACGCTTCAGGTTGCTGCAGTCAACCAGAATGGACGCAAAGGCCAGCAGCATCAGGTCCTGAATGTGGGCGTCCTCCTCCGTTGCTGGCTGAAAGGCGTCAATGCCCCCCTTCAGACGCTCCAGGTTCCGGAGTACCGGGGGCCGGAAATGCTTCTCGGATTGCAGAAACGCGGGGGCTTCCGTCCGCCGGTCGGCAGGAAGATGAAGGGCAATCCCCAGAAGACGGTCAGGGGAGACTTTCCATGTGGCCACCTTGACCCGCGCCACAAAGTGCAGAAGGGGATTCAGTTCCACGCCGAAAGAGGGGTAACCGTTCATTTTCGCCTGAACGGTCACCGTCCCGCTGCCGAGAAACGGGTCGGCCACGACAGGCTCCCGATATTCAGCCCGATACCGGTCCAGGGTTCTCTGGACAAATTGGGCGGAAAATCCCTGCACGTAGGGCGACCAGCGGTGGACCGGCTCGTTTGTATTGGGCTGAAACTGGATGGGTTGAGGGGCATCCAGAATCTCAACGCCCAATTCATCCAGATATGGGCGGGAATCGCGCAGGGATGACCCATGTTGCTTGGGGGAACGGAGGACGTTCTTCCGTCTGGCTGTCAGCGGAACGAAAGGGGTTATATCAAACAGAGGCCTCTGTTCCATCACACCCGCATCTATAGAGTGGCTGTAAAC
>JAPYWT010000034.1 GCA_028276215.1 Thermoflexus sp.
AGGGCAACGTCTCCGTGATGGAGGACCTGGTCAAGGCGTTCCGGCGGGAACGGGTGGAAATCCACCGCCGCCGCCTGTCGTTTCTGGAGGAGTTCCAGGCCGGGTTCGCCCACCTGGTCCGCGAGTATGTCTGGTCCCGTAACGGCCTGCTGGTGCTCTTCATAGACGACCTGGACCGCTGCCTCCCGGCCCGCGCCGTGGAAGTCCTGGAGACCATAAAACTCTACCTGGACGTGCCCGGATGCGTCTTCGTCATCGCCGCCGACCGGGAGGTGATTGAGCGGGCGGTCCAGAGCCAGTACGGCGCCGAAACGGACGCCCCCTTCCAGGGCCGGGATTACCTGGACAAACTGGTCCAGATTCCCTTCTACCTGCCCCCGCTGGAGGAGGAGCAGATTCTCTCCTACATCGCCGACCACGCGCCCGAGGTGGACGGGACGTGCCGGACCATTTTCGCCGCCGGTCTGGAGCCGAACCCCCGGGTGGTCAAGCGCGCGCTGAACATCTTCCGCCTCCTCTCCGACCTGGCCCGACGGCGGGAGCAGGCCGGCGTGATGGGGCCCGTCGTCCCGGCCCTGCTGGCCAAAATGGTGGTCATCCAGACCCGCTACCGGGACCTCTACCGGGACCTGCAGGAGTACCCCGTCCTCATCCAGGACCTGGAGACGGCGGCCCGGGAAGGGACAGAGGTCCGCCATCCGGTATCGCCCGTCCCGACGGAAGCCAATACGTTGCTGGAGAAGTACCTGCGCCACCGCCCGCTGCTGCGGATGCTGCGGCTGGGGCCTTCCTTCGCCGCCCTGAGCCGGGAACAGATTGCCGCCTACATCTTCCTGGTCCGGACCACCGGAGCGGAGAGCGCCGAACTTCCGGCGGACCTGCCTGCCCGTCGCTGGGTGGACCTCATCAGCAACGACCCCATCCGGCTGCGCAGCGCGGTGGAGGCAATCCGGGCCCAGGGCACGGCCGAATGGTACGTGGACGCGCTGGCGCGCGTTCTGGACGCGGGTTCCGGCGCGTCGGTCTCCGAACGGCTCTCCGCCGCCACCGCCCTGGGGTACCTGGGCGACCCGCGGGACCTGGACACGATGGTGGAGGTCCCCGGTGGTTCGTTCCTCTTCGGCGCGGACCGACGGCCTGTGATGACGATGGCCTTCCGCATCGGCCGGTATCCGGTGACCAACGCCCAGTATGCCCGCTTCCTGCAGGCCAACCCCCAGTACCCCGTCCCGTACGTGGATGAGGAATGGGCCCGCCCCTACAACTGGGACCCCGTCACCCGAACCTACCCGGAGGGGAAGGCCAACCACCCGGTGGTGCTGGTCAGTTGGGAGGACGCGATGGCCTACTGTGCCTGGGCGGGAGTCCGTCTCCCCACCGAGGAGGAGTGGGAACGGGCGGCCCGGGGGGAGGACGGTCGGGTCTACCCCTGGGGGCCGTCCTTTGACCCGGCGCGGGCTAACGTCCGGGAGAGCGGCATCGGCGGCACCACTCCTGTCGGCGCCTACCCGGAGGGCGCCAGCCCCTACGGGCTTCTGGACTGCGCCGGGAATGTCTGGGAGTGGACGGCTACTCCCTACGACGAGGACGAGATGGTCATCCGGGGCGGGGCCTGGAACTTCTTCGCAGAGGACGCGCGGACGTTTGTCCGGGAGCGGGCCCGCCGGGACCACCGCTCCCACTGCGTGGGCTTCCGCGTCGCTGTCGGACCGACGGTCATTCGGTCAGATAGGGGCGAGCAAGAATGAACAGTGAGAGGACTCCAGCGCTGGGGCGACCCGCTTATTTTCCGGAATACGGTGCGGTCTGTCTGACCGCCCTGGCCGACGCTGGCCTGGGGGAGAAAATCTCCCTGGGAGGTGCAGCGGGTCTTTTGCATTATCTGGATTATCGTCCAACACACGATGTGGATGCCTGGTGGGGGAACGATGTTTCGGCGGAAGATCGCCAGCGGGTTATTTCGGTGGTAGAGGCGGCATTACAACCGTATGGGGAGGTCCGGGCTCGCTCCTGGGGGGACGTGGTAAGCGTGGAACTTCTTCAGGAAGGAAGAACGGTCTTCACCTTTCAAATTGCTGCCCGGACGGCCCAGTTGGAGCCATCCCGGCCTGCGCCGTGGGTCGGGGTCCTCTTGGACAGTCTTCAGGACCTGATCGCCAGCAAAATGGTTGCGCTGGTAGAGCGGGGAGCGCCGCGCGATTTTCGGGACATCTACACGCTGTGTCAGGCCGGTCTGACGACTCCCGAGGAGTGTTGGTCCCTCTGGATGCACAGGCAGGAACTGGCCCGTAGTGATGCTGACCCCTGGCGGGCTCGCCTGGCGGTGGAGACTCATCTGGCGCGAATTGCCCAGCACCGGCCGCTGGAGCAGATTCCGGACCCGCACGGGCGGGCTGAAGCAGAGCGTCTGAGAACCTGGTTTGCTACGGAGTTTCTGGATGCCCTGGGAAAAGTGGCTGGATACTTCTCTGTATCCGGATGAGGAGCCGCCCGCCGACATGGACAGTCTTCCGGCACGGGTGGATTTCCTGGCCCGCCTCTGTGCGGCCTGGGACTTCGGCGTCCTGCCCGACCCGAAGACGGTAGCGGAAGTCCGCCAGCCCCACTGGCGGGAGGCGGTGGATGCCTGCCGCCTGCTTACCTCTCCGGCCTATCACCTTCTGCGCGCCTGGCATGGTCTGCCGCCTCTCCCCTACCTGGGGCAACAACTGGCCTACATCCGGGATGACCCCAACCTGGCGTATGTATAGAACCCGGCCCGACGACCGGCGCTACGCTGGCCCTGGAGCGCAGGCCGTCAACCCTGTGGACGCGGGCAAATTCCCGCAGGCTACCAGCCCGCGCCACGAAAAAATGAGTGCCACTGGGCTGTCGGCCTGTGCCGGCCGATGGCCGGCGTTACCTTTCGCGGTTTCCGGAGGAAAGCATGCCCGACAAACCCTTCCTTCAGCGTCTGCGTCGCGCACAGGAGGCACGGCGCTCGTGGCTCTGCGTGGGCCTGGACCCCGTGCTGGAACAGATGCCGGAGGTGGTGCGGCGGGCCGATGACCCGCTGACAACCTTCGGGCGGGCCATTGTGGAGGCCACCGCCGACCTGGCCTGCGCCTACAAGCCCAACCTGGCCTTCTGGCTGGCGCACGGGACGGCGGGCCTGCAGGCCCTGCAGGCCGTCCTGGAGGCCGTCCCGGAAGACGTCCCCGTCATCCTGGACGGCAAATTCGGCGACATCGGCCACACGGCCGCCGCCTACGCCCGCTTCGCCTTTGACACCCTGTGCGCCGACGCGGTCACCGTCAACCCCTACCTGGGGCTGGACGGGGTCCGGCCCTTCCTGGAGCGAGAGGACCGGGGCGTCTTCCTGCTGGCCCGCACGTCCAACCCCTCCGCGCCGGACCTGCAGGACCGGACGGTAGCCGGACAGCCCCTCTACGAGGCGGTGGCCCACCTGGCGGAGGAGTGGGATGCCCGCCATCCCGGCGCCTGCGGGCTGGTGGTCGGGGCGACGTATCCGGAGGAACTGGCCCGCCTGCGGGCCGCCGTCCCTGGTCTGCCGTTCCTGATCCCAGGCCTGGGCGCACAGGGCGGAGACCTGGAGGCGGCGGTCCGGTACGGCCCGGCGGGGGAGGTCGGCCCGGTGGTCAACGTCTCCCGCGCCGTCCTCTACGCTTCCAGCGGCCCGGATTTCGCCGACGCTGCCCGCGTCGCCGCCCGCCGCTGGGTGGAGTCCCTTCGGGAGGCGGCGTCGGCGGCCCCGGCGCCGTCAACCGGTGAGGAGGGGCTGGCCCGTCTGGCGCTGGCCCTCTTTGACGCCGGGTGTGTCCAGTTCGGCACCTTCACCCTCAAATCCGGCCTGACCTCTCCCATCTACATTGACCTGCGCCTGCTGGCCAGCCATCCCGCGCTCCTGGGGGAGGTGGCCCGCGCGATGGCCGGGATTGCCCGCCATCTCTCCTTTGACCGCATCGCCGCCGTGCCCTACGCCGGGATTCCCATCGGCACCGCGCTGGCGCTGGAATTGAACCGGCCCCTGATCTACCCCCGTCGGGAGGTCAAGGAGCACGGCACCCGGCGCTCCATTGAGGGCACGTTCGCGCCCGGCGAGACGGTCCTTCTGGTGGACGACCTGATCACCCGGGGCGACAGCAAACTGGAGGCCGCCGCTCCCCTGCAGGAGGCGGGCCTGGTGGTGCGGGACGTGCTGGTGCTGATAGACCGGGAGCAGGGTGGGGCGGAGGACCTGGCCCGCCACGGCCTGCGCCTCCACGCCGTCCTCCCACTGACCCGGATGCTGGCGGTCCTGCGGGACGCGGGGCGAATCTCCCCGGCGCAGTATGAGGAGGTGGTGGCGTATCTGGGGCGTGAAACGTGATGAGTGAAACGTAAAACGTGAAACGTGAAACGTAAAACGTGAAGCGTGAACATCGTTCGTAGTCTGTCGTCTGTGGTCTGTGGTCAGTGGTCTGTCGTCTGTGGTCTGTGGTCTGTGGTCAGTAGTCTGTCGTCTGTGGTCTGTGGTCAGTGGTCTGTCGTCTGTGGTCTGGGTCAGTGGTCTGTCGTCTGTGGTCTGTGGTCTGTGGTCAGTGGTCTGTCGTCTGTGGTCTGTGGTCAGTGGTCTGTCGTCTGTGGTCTGTGGTCAGTGGTCTGTCGTCTGTGGTCAGTCGTCAGTGGTCTGTCGTCTGGGGTCAGTCGTCAGTGGTCTGTTGTCCGTGGTCGGTGGTCATATGAACGGGTTAACGAGGCGTCAGTTCCTGGGCAAACTGGCAGTGGTCGGCGGCGTCGGGTTGGGCATCGCCGCCGGATTGGGCGGACGGTGGTGGGAACGGGAACCGGAGGGCACCCCTCCGCCTCCTCCCACCCCGCCGACGCCCTGGTCGGTGGAGGCCCTCTATGCGACCCCCACCGTAGAAGAAGGCACTCTCCGCTGCGCCGCCTGCCACGGCGATACCGAACCCTCCCTTCCCGTCAGTTACTGCCACACCCCTCACACCGGCACCTACGTCCGCTGCAACCTCTGCCCCCACGGCTGCCTGATCGCCGAAGGGCAACGGGGGCACTGCCGGGTGCGGGAAAACCGCGGCGGGCGACTGTTCTCCGTCGTCTTCGGAAACCCCTGCGCCGTCCATGTGGACCCCATTGAGAAGAAGCCCTTCTACCATTTCCTGCCCACCGCCGCCGCCTTCTCCATCGCGACCGCGGGGTGCAACCTGCGCTGTCTCTACTGCCAGAACTGGACGATTTCCCAGTTTCCCCCGGAGGAGACGGAGAACGTGGACCTGCCGCCGGAGGATGTGGTCCGCCACGCCCTCCAGGCCGGGGCGCCGGTCATCGCCTACACCTATACCGAGCCGACCGTCTTCTACGAGTACATGTTGGAGACGGCCCGGCAGGGGCGGGCCGCCGGGCTGAAGAACGTCGTCGTCTCCGCCGGGTTCATCAACCCCGCGCCGCTGCGGGCCCTCTGCGCCGCCGTGGATGCCATCAAAATTGACCTGAAGGGATACGACGAGGGGTTCTACCGGAACATCTGCGGGGCGGAACTCCGGCCCGTGCTGGAGACCATCCGGATCATCCACGAGAGCGGCATCCACCTGGAGATTGTCAACCTGGTGGTGCCCACGCTGAACGACCGGCTGGACCAACTGCGGGGGCTGGCCCGCTGGCTGGCGCGGGAAGTGAGTCCCGACGTCCCTCTCCATTTCACCCGTTTCACCCCCCAGTACAAACTCACCAATCTCCCCCCGACGCCGGTGGAGACGCTGGAGCGGGCCCGGGAGGTCGCGCTGGAGGAGGGCATGCGCTTTGTCTACGTGGGGAACGTATGGGGGCACCCGGGGAATCATACCTACTGCCCCCGCTGCGGCGCCCTGCTCATTGCCCGTGAGGGCTTCAGCGTGACGGCGTATCGTCTCCGGAACGGAGCCTGCCCGGACTGCGGCGAACCCATCCCGGGGGTGTGGTGGCCATAAGAGCGACGGATGCGTCGTTCCCTACTTTTGCCTGCGGGCGGGTTGGGGTATAATACCACCGGCATGGAGAACCGCGTCATTTCCCCACGAGTCCAACCGGATGAGCGACAACTGGACCAGGCCCTGCGTCCCCAACGGCTGGACGACCTGATCGGGCAGGACCGGCTGCGGGAGAACCTGCGCATCCTGATAGAGGCGGCTCGCCAGCGAGGGGACGCGCTGGACCATGTCCTCTTCTACGGCCCGCCCGGCCTGGGCAAGACCACCCTGGCCCACATCGTCGCCAACGAAATGGGGGTGCCCATCCGCGTCACCGCCGGGCCGGCCATTGAGCGCGCCGGGGACCTGGCGGCCATCCTGAGCAACCTGCGGGAAAAAGAGGTGTTGTTCATAGACGAAGTCCACCGCCTGGGCCGGGCCGTGGAGGAGATTCTCTACCCGGCCATGGAGGACTTCGTGCTGGACCTGGTGGTGGGGAAAGGTCCGGCGGCCCGCTCCATTCGCCTGCACCTGCCCCGCTTCACCGTCGTCGGCGCGACGACCCGGCTGGCCCTGCTGACGGCCCCCCTGCGCGCCCGCTTCGGGGCCACCTTCCGGGTGGACTTCTACGACCAGGCGGCATTGGAGGCCATCGTCCGGCGGGCCGCCGGGGTCCTGGGCCTGGAGGTGGACGACGAGGGGGTGGTGGAGATTGCCCGGCGGGGCCGGGGGACCCCGCGCGTTGCCCTGCGCCTGCTCAAGCGGGTGCGGGACTACGCCCAGGTCCGCTCCGACGGCCGCATCACCGGCCCGGTAGCCCGGGAGGCGCTGGAGTTGCTGGAGGTGGACGAACTGGGGCTGGACGACCTGGACCGGCGGGTGCTGCGGACCATCATTGAGAAATTCGGCGGGGGTCCGGTCGGCCTGGACACCATCGCTGCGGCCGTCAGCGAGGAGGCGGATACGGTCATGGACGTGGTGGAGCCGTACCTGCTGCAACTGGGCTTTCTGGAGCGGACGCCGCGCGGTCGGGTCGCCACGGCTCGCGCCTACGAGCACCTGCGCATCCCCTACACCCGCCCGGAGCAACCAACGTTGTTCTGAAGACTCACTCAAAGATGCGCAGGCCTTGTAGAGAAGGGAGACGGGTTCCGCTGTGAAAACCTTTGTCTGGAGTGAGGAAAAGAACCAGAAACTAAAGGCGGAGCGAGGTGTCTCGTTTGAAGAAGTCGTTGTACATATTGCCGCCGGCGATTTGCTGGATATTGTTGAACATCCGCATCCTGAAAAGTATAGAGGGCAACGCATTTTCATTGTTAAAATTCACAACTATGCCTGGCTGGTCCCGTTCGTAGAATCTGAGAATGAGATATTTCTAAAAACGGCTATCCCAAGTCGTAAGGCAACAAAGCGATATCTGAGGGAGCGTTAATATGGCAACCGAATGGAAACTGGACAAGGAAGAGCGAGAACTTCTGAACTCGTACGAACGCGGTGAGTGGCGTTCTGTGGATCAACTCCGAGATCGGCTTCAGCAATATCAGACGTACGCGATGGCAACTCTGGAAGCAGCGGGGCTCATCACCATTGCACTGCCTCAGGAGGATTTGCAGGTCATCCGACGCAAAGCGCAGGAAGCGGGGATGTCTTCCCAGCGTCTGATAGCAGAAATCCTGCATCGGTTTGTCCTGGGGCAATTGGATTAGGCATCGTGTGGGTTTCAGTGGGCGCTTTTGAACCCCTCGGGGGCGGTGCAAAAAGGTAACTGCCTGCCCGAATCGGTTTGCAAGTAATGTAGCGCAGGCTGTCAGCCTGCATGCAGGCCTGGCGGCCTGCGCTACAGGGGCATGCCTTCGCTGCGTCTTTGATAACGCTTACCCGGCGGCCCCCTGATAGGTTATTTACGAAAAAGGCACTCTCTTCTGAACCATACCTTTCCGGGAGTCTGGAATGCGCTGGGTAATCAGCATTGCTCTTAGCGGTCTGCTGTTGCTGGGAGTTCTGCTGGTCCTCTCAACGGTAGAGGCTTCGCCGAATCCGGCCACCCCGACGGGCTCCCATTCAGTGACCACTTCCATGTTCCCTGTGGCGGCGGGGTGGATCGCTCCCGGCGTCGGGGCCTCGCCGGGACGTCCGATGGTAGATCCTCGGACCGGCGAGGTCCTGGTCTGCCGAAGGGGCGGCACCACGGTGATCTCCGGCACAGAAGTGACTTTGGTGATCCCGGATTACTGTGTGGTGGACGTGGATCCGCAGACCGGACGGCGGTTCGCCGTCGCGGGCACAGGGATAGCAGTCCTCAGCGGAGAGCAGGTGGTGCTGACCGTGACCTTTCCCTACACGGTGGTGACGGCCCGATACAACCCGAAAAACGGACTGCTCTATGCGGTCACCTCTGGGCCCGGATATCCCCCCACTTACGAACTGGCCGTCGTCCAGGGAAGTACAATAGTATACACCAGGAGCCTTGGCGCGTATGGAGAACGTCCGGAGGTCCACCCCGATACCGGGCTGACGTATGTGCCGGGCGGTTCCGCAGTCCATGTCCTCAGCGGGACCCAGTTGCTGGCTTCTCTTCCTGTCAGTGGTCCTGTCCTGGGAGTCCGGTTTCACCCCTACAATCGCCTGGTCTATGCCTGGGGAGGCGATTTGGCGGGCCAGGTTGCCGCGATCAGCGGCACTGTGATCCTGGGCACCGTGCCCGTCACTTCTCCCGTGGACCTGGCTCCTGACCCGAATCGGGACCGGGTGTACCTGACGATGATCTCTGGCGGACTTGTCGTCCTCTCCCGGACCACGCCGGTTACCACTATCTCCACCCCTGGCGGCATCAATCAGGTTGATGTAGTTCCTTCGTCCGGCGAAGTCGTCATCGCGGTACCTCAGGCAAATGCAGTGTATCTCTTTCCGCCTTCCCTGACAACCTCTACGACCATCACGACCGCCGTTCCGCCGTTCACCCTGCGCGCGCATCCTTCCGGACGGGTGTACGTGGTGGAACGGGGTACTTCTTCCTTACCGACCCTCTCCACCGGCCTGCTGATTCTCAGCGGGACAACGCCGCTGGCTCGCCTGCCCAGCGGTTACGGCCTGGGGCCAGTGGCCGTCTGGCCTGATACCGGTGTGGCCTACGCGCTGGATACTCTCAGCGGCACCCTCTACCTGCTCTCCGGCACTCAGGTCCTGACGCAGGTGAATTTGCAGCCATGGATGGTTTCCAGCGTGGTGCCGCGCCCGGAATCTATGGCCCTGGATCCGGGGACGGGGATGGTCTATGTGGGGCACAGAGGGGCAAATCTGTTGTGGGTTATCAGTGGGACCGAGGTGCAGACAATTTCTCTTTCCGGTCTGGACACCTACCCGATAGTGAGCGTGCTAACTGCTGACCCGGACCATGGTGTGGTTTATGCTGGGCTCTCCGCTTCTCGGATGTTGATCATCAGCCGCACCGAGGTTCTCACCTCTGTTCAGTGGTCTATGGGATACCCTGAAAGTCTCTCCGCTATTGCGGTTGACCCGCGAAGAGGATGGTTATATGGGCTGGGGGAGGCGTATTCTATTGCAGTCCTCTCCATCACTACCCCCATTACCCAGACGTTCTGGGTGACTTCGTTGAGTTGCGGAAATGCTACATTTGCTCTGACGGCTCAGCCCTTTAACGGCCTGGCTTACGCAGGCTGTGGTGAGTTTCCAAGTAAGCAGGGAATTGTCCAGATTCTAAACGGCCCCAGCGTGGTTGTAACGATGCCGATTTCCGGATACGCAAAAGCGCTGGCGGTGGACCCGAACACCGGATGGGTGTACGGCGCTCTGTCCGGCGCCCGCAGCGCGGTGGTCTTCAGTGGGACCACGATGTACACCGTTCCGCTACCGTTTGACCCCGACCGTGCCTGGTTCAACCCGCTGGATGGAATGGGGTACGTTGCCGGAGGCTCGCAGGTCGCTGTCCTGGACGGCCCCCGTCTCCGGTACATCCTGCGGGTGGGAATCTATCCCGACAGTATGGCGTTTGACCCGGCGCGGGAACGGGCATATCTGACCCACTATGGGGATAACCGGGTGGTCATCTTCGGGAGACTTCCCTATGCGGTCTATCTGCCGCTGGTGCTCCGGACGCAGAGGTCTCGTTAAATGAAGAGAAAAGGCATTCCCGTTCTTTCTACTTTGCACACCGCGCCTCGCGGCCTGCCGCCAGTGGCGGAGACCCTGCCGTCGGCCATAGAGAAACTCGTCCGTGAGGTGAATCCGGAGAAAATCATCCTGTTTGGCTCATACGCCTATGGGGAACCAACGCCGGATAGCGACGTGGATTTGCTGATCATCTGGGACACCGACAAACCTCGCCGGGAGCGCGTGGTGACCATCTCGCTGCTTCTGTATCCGCGCCCATTTCCTGTGGACATCATCGTCAAGACACCGCGTGAACTGGAAGAAGAACTACCGTACAATTTCTTCTTGCGCGAAATCTTCGCCAGAGGGGTAGTTTTGTATGAGCGTGGATGACTATCGGGAATGGGTACGATATGCCGAACAGGACTGGCAACTGGCGGCCTCTCTCCTGCGCCGCAAGCGACCGCCCACTGTTGCCGTTTGCTTTCACGCCCAGCAGAGTGCGGAAAAATATCTGAAAGCTCTGTTACTCTCCAGAAGACTGACCTTTCCCAGAACCCATGACCTGGCGACATTGAATTCCCTGTGTGAACAAAACGGTATTCTTACGGGTTTTTCACCGCGACTGTTGACGCTGCTCTCCGAGTATGCTGTCGCTTCACGCTACCCCGGCAATGAGCCAACACTGGAAGAAGCCCGTGAGGCCGTAGAGATTGCCAGGGTTGTGCGCGCCTTTGCCCGCCAGTGGCTGGGAGTAAAAGGATGATTTTTGTGGCGGCTTCGCCGCCACAAAAATCATCCTTGTAGAAATGCGCCCTGCGACTTGCGACCTGTGTTATGTTAGACCTGCTGTGGACCCTTCAGCGCATCCGTTGGGTGGACCTGGTGGACATCGCCCTGGTCGCCGCCATCTTCTTCGGCATCCTCTACCTGGTGCGGGGGACGCGGGCGGTTTCGCTCTTGCGCGGCATCATCCTGCTCATCATCCTGCTGGCCCTGCTGAGCACCGTCTTCCGGTTGCGGGCCTTCGGCTGGCTGGTGGAGCGGGCCCTGCCGGCCATGCTGGTGGCCATCCCGGTCATTTTCCAGCCGGAACTGCGGCGGGCGCTGGAGCGGCTGGGACGGGCCGGCCGCTTCCTGACCCGCAGCACGGGCCAGCGGGCGGCCCTATCCCGTTCCCTCAGCGCGGTCACCGAGGCGTGCCGCATCCTGGCCCGCCGCCGCATCGGCGCCCTCATCGTCCTGGAGCGGGAGACGGGGCTCCAGGAGTACGTGGAGACGGGGGTCCTGCTGGACGCCGAGGTATCGCCGGAACTGCTGATCGCCCTCTTTGACCCCCA
>JAPYWT010000035.1 GCA_028276215.1 Thermoflexus sp.
GCATATGTGCGCCAGACCTTTGAGTATTTGTCGCAGTACGGCCGTTTTTACCACCGCCCTCTTTTATTGGCCCTGGTCAACTCGGTCAATGTTCAGGATGCGGACCTGAAACTCTTTTTCCGCGAACTGGAGCGTATCGGTCGGGGTCGGATAGATACTGCCGCATGGGAACAGGCGCGGGAGGAACTGTGGGCTGAACTGGAAGAGGGGCCGGAATTTCTGTTTGAGGGGGGGCATTTTCAGGCTGACCGCTCGCTTCTGGATGCCATTACACCGGAAATGCTCCTGCGTCTGGTCTATAATGCTCCCTCTCCGGGCATCACCGAGGTCATGATCCGGCCCTCCAATCGCCAGGAGATGGCCTTCAAACTGAAGAGCGCTGATCAGCCCTTCGCTCTGGTCAAAATCGGCGACATCTCCGGGTGGCTGAAGGAAGAACTGGCTGGCTACGAGGTGGTTGAGGGGTTTGAGGACGAGGGCTTTTTCCGGCGTTTGAACGAAGACGATTCCGCGATCAACATCCTGATGGGCTCCCGAAGTTTCTACGAGGGCTGGGACTCCAACCGTCCCAATGTCATTACTTACATCAACATCGGTACGGGCACAGAGGCCAGGAAATTCATCCTCCAGTCGGTGGGGCGGGGCGTGCGGATAGAGCCTGTGCCGGGTCAGCGCAAGCGACTGCTCAACCTCCACAGCGCTGGCCTCATAGACCCTGGCACCTTCCACCGCCTGGGCGGGCAAGTCTCTCCTCTGGAGACCCTCTTCATTTTTGGCACCAACCGCGTTGCGTTGCACACGGTCATCCAGAACCTGAGCCAGGAGAAGCGCCGGGGGGCCGGGCACGAAATCGCGCGCCCCGGGCCATCGCTAACCCCGATTTACCAGCGGGTGGAGTGCGCCGGGCGTCCTCGTGAACTGCAACGGTTTGAGATAACCGAAGAGGAACTGGCCCTGCTGGCGGAATATGTGGAATATGTAGGTGACGATTGTTTACTGATGGCCCATCATGGGCTGGACCCGAAGGGCATCCGTATCCTGCGGACCTGCTTGCGGGAGCCGGAGCGCTATTTCAGCACCGCTACGGGAAGACGCTATGGCCGGGTAGACCTTCTGCTCTCACGACTCCTGGCACACTTCCGCGGGATTCTGCCGCCAGAGGTAATTACCTACCCGCTGTCATTGCGAGGCGGCAATAGCCGCCGAAGCAATCTCCCCACAGGCCTGGAGATTGCTTCGCCGCCTTCGGCGGCTCGCAATGACGCGGGTGGGTAGGTATTTACTGCCAGACTGACAGCGCCCCCTGCTACAGGAGTGGCCTGGCTGCTGCCCCCAACATAATGACGATTTGGAGTTTGACAAAATTTTGGCAATATGGTATCATGAAAATCAGGAGGTAGGCCATGCAAGAGACCAGACAGCGAATCCTGGAAATTATCAAGATGCGCGGTCAGGCCACGGTGAACGAACTGACTCGCGAGTTGGGGTTGACCGCCGTGACCATTCGGCACCACCTGGATGTCCTCTACCGGGATGGGCTGATTGGGCCGCCGCAGATTCTCCGCAAGGCGGGTCCGGGTCGCCCACAGCATGTCTACCGGCTGGCGGGTGAGACGGAGGAACTCTTCCCGAAAAAGTATGACCGGCTGACCGACGCCCTGCTGGAGGAACTGGAAGCCCGGATGTCGCCCGAGGAGTTGGACGCCGTCATCAACGGGGTCGCTGAGCGGATGGCCCGTCAGGTATCGGCTGAAGGCGACCTGGGCACTCGTTTGGGAGCCCTCCTGGAGTTCCTGAACGGGTTGGGCTACCTGGCGACGGCTCAGGAGGAAGAGGGCGGATACCGGATTGTGGTCGCGAACTGCCCTTACGAGCGAGTTGCCCGGCGCCATGGCCTGCCCTGTAAGGTGGATGTCCGCCTGATTGCCCTGGTGACCGGTGTGGAGCCGGAGCGCGTCCAGCAGATTGCCACTGGCGACGAACATTGCGTTTATCGCCTTGCTCTGCCGGAAGGCTGAAGTCCAGCGGTATCTCCGAAAAACACAGGCATTCGCCCTGCCTGTGGGATAGTGTTGCTGTAAATATTCAGGCCTCCTCACCCCACCCCCGCCGCCCTCGGGCCGAGGCCTGCGGCGGCAGCGGCGAAGCCGCTGGGGGAGGGGTGAGGCTGAACCGTTACGTGTTGCTGTTTGTCGCAGGGGCTTCGCGCTCCGCCGGAGATGGCCTCTGTTGCTTCCTGTCGGTCTTGCCGGTGGAGAATTTCGGGCGGATGGTGAAGCCATCCGCCCGAAATTCCTATCTGCCCAATGACGGCGGGGAAAGGCGAAGCCAGCAAGGTTTCACCGTTGTGCGATCTCCACTATGAGCCTGAAAACCACTTTCATTTATCCTGGTATCGCCGGCCGCGGTTGGAATTCCCTCAAGCAGGGGATGGACGCTGGCTGGATTTCCCATGGTCTGGCGTCTCTGAGCGCGGCCGCCAAAGCGCAGGGGTTTGAGATAGACCTGATTGACCTGCGCGCCCTCTCCGGCTGGGACCAGTTCCGGGAAGTCCTGGCGGAGCGTGCCCCCGACGTGGTTGGGGTCACGATGATGAGCGTGGACTACAACCCCGCCCGCCAGGCCGTCGCCATCGCCAGGGAGGTCCTGCCCGATGTTATCACCGTCATCGGCGGGCCCCACGTCACTATCGCCCTGCAGGACAGTCTGCGCATTCCCCACGTAGACTACCTGGTGACCGGTGAGGGCGAAATCACCTTCCCCCAGTTGCTGCAGGCCATCGCCGAGGGCCGTCGTCCGCCGCATCGGGTGCTGCGCGGCGAGCCGCCGGACCTGGACGCCATCCCCTTCAGCGACCGGGACCTCTTCCTGGAAGAGTGGAAGAAGTGGGGCTACGACCTGGATTCCCCGGAAGTGCCCTTTGTGGAGGAACTCCCCCCGCCCTTCGCCACCATCATCGCCGGGCGGGGCTGCATCTACAACTGTACCTTCTGCAAGCCCGGGGAGGACTACCTCTTCGGCAAACGGGTGCGCCGCCGCAGCGTGGATAACGTCCTGGCGGAACTGCGGTACCTGGTGGACCGCTACCATCTGGCTTCCTTTATGTTCCACGACGACTGTCTGACCGAGGACCGGGAATGGGTGATGGAGTTCACCGAGCGGTACATCGCCGAGGGGTTCAACCTGCCCTTCTTCTGTCAGACCCGGGCGGACATCGTGGTGAAGCACGAGGACATGGTGGAGCGGATGGTGCGGGCCGGCCTGCGGGGGTACTTCATCGGCTTTGAGAGCGGCAGCGACCGGGTGCTCAAGTTCATCCGCAAGGGGACTACGGTGGCCCAGAATCTGGAAGCGGCCCGCATCTGTAAGAAGTACGGCATTGCCATCTGGGCCAACTACATGATGGGCCTGCCCACCGAAACGAAGGAAGAGGTGATGGAGACGGTGCGGATGATGAAGGAGATAGACCCGGATTACTACAGTCCGGCCTTCTTCACGCCGCATCCCGGGACCGACCTCTACGACTTCGTGGTGGAGCACGACCTGAGCCGTATTACCGACTACGACTCCTACCGGCGCAACCCCACGGAGCCGAAGATTCGGGGGCAGGACTACGAGTTTCTGCGGTGGGCGATGGCGGAGAGCCAGCGGCGCAAGCCGTGGAACGCGTTCCGGCGCTGGGCCCGACGGCAATGGCGGCGAATCCGGCGGGTCACCCCGGCGAAGGTGCTGCGGCGGCTGGGGATAGGGGTCAGAAGTGCCCTGGCGGTGCGTTGTGGGGGGCTATGATGTCTCATTGGGAGGAGTTAAAGTGGAGGCTACATTTGAAGTTCGTGTTCCTGCTCTTCTGCTTCAGTTAGGTATTGACCAGAGCGAAGTTCAGCGACGACTCACCGAATGGCTGGTTTTATCGCTTTTTACGGAAGGGCGAATTTCCTCGGGCAAGGCCGCACGTTTGCTGGGGATTCGCCGTACCGAGTTCCTGGCTCTCCTTCGTGCTCGGGGGATCGCGTATATCCACTATACTCCTGATGAACTGGCTGAGGAATTTGCCGTATTGGAAAGCTTGAAGCCTGAAGGAAACTGATCCGATGATTGTTGTCTCCAATACAACGCCGCTGATTGGGCTGGCTTCCATTCAACGGTTTGATTTGCTTCGGCATATTTTTGGCGAAATTTACATTCCTCAGGCAGTATATGCTGAAGCCGTGGAGAAGGGGCGTGAAGATGGAGGAGCAAAGCGGGAAGTATCCGCTGCCAGTTGGATAAAAGTGGTGGCAGTTCAAGACCGTCTTGCAGTGGAGGTATTGCTGGACGAGATGGATTTCGGCGAGGCCGAAGTGATTGTATTGGCCCGTGAAATTGGTGCAGATTTGGTATTGATGGATGAGAGAAAAGGCCGCCGAAAACTTTCTCAGATGGGAATTAGAAAAATTGGGACGCTGGGAATTTTGCTGAAGGCCAAACAGATGGGGCTTTTACCCGTTCTCCGGCCTGAAATAGAGAAGCTGCAGCAGAAAGGTTTCAGCATCAGCCAGGATGTGGTGGATGCCGTACTCAAGCAGGCCAATGAGTAAGCCCCATAAAAAATAGAGGCTGCAGAATGATCCGGGTCAACGTAAAAGTTTTCGCCACTCTGCGACGGTATTACCCCGAACTGGGAATCGGCGAGGGGATGGATGTGGAACTCCCGGACGGGGCGACGGTGGGGCAACTGGTCCAGCATCTGGGCCTGCCCGCCGACCACGTGCGGGTCGCATTTGTCAACGGCATTGCCCGGGATGATTCCCACCCCCTGGCCGACGGTGATGAGGTCGGCCTGTTCCCGCCGGTCGGCGGAGGGTAGCATGGGCAGGATGAGTCCGAGCAGGATAAATCCTGCGCTACGGGCAGGACGGTGATGAGGTCGGCCTGTTCCCGCCGGTCGGCGGAGGGTAGCGCGGCGCAGGATCAATCCTGCGCTACGGAAGCATTGGGGGTTGTTCCGATGACCGCATATCTCCTCGTTTTCGCGGGCGCGCTGGTGCTGAGCATCGCACTGACCCCCCTGGCCCGCTATCTGGCCCCCCACCTGGGCATCATAGACCAGCCCTCGGCCCGTAAGGTACACCGTACCCCTGTCCCGCGCCTGGGCGGCGTCGCCATCTATCTGGCCGTGCTGGCAGCGGCCATCGCGCTGGGCGAGCGGTATAACTTCGCCCAATTCGGCTCCATTATCATCGGTGCCACTGCTGTTTCGTTCATGGGGCTGGTGGATGACCGCTGGGGGCTGCGCCCGGCGGTGAAACTGGTCGGGCAGATTCTGGCAGCCCTTCTCCTCTGGGCCACGGGCGTCCGCGTGGGCACGTTCGGCCAGCCGGTGGCGGATTTCCTGCTGACCGTTTTCTGGGTGGTCTACATCACCAACGCCATTAACCTGCTGGACAACATGGACGGGCTGGCGGGCGGGATCGCGGCCATCGCGGCGGCCCACTTCGCGCTGATGTGCTCCTTCAGCGGGCAGTACCTGGTGGGGGCACTGGCGGTGGCGGTCCTGGCGGCCTGTCTGGGCTTCCTGTTCTACAACCTGAACCCCGCCAGCATCTTTATGGGCGATTCGGGCGCCCTTTTCCTGGGCTTCATGCTGGCGGCCATCGGGATCAAACTCCGGTTCCCGGACAACGTCACCTTCGTCACCTGGATGGTGCCGGTGCTGGTGCTGGGGCTCCCTATTTTTGACACCGCGCTGGTCACCCTGTCCCGCCTGCGCCGGGGGAAAAACCCGCTGACGACGCCGGGCAAAGACCACGTCTCCCACCGGCTGGTGGCGGCGGGGCTCTCCCAGCGGGAGGCCGTGCTGACGCTCTATGTGGTGTCGTTCGTGCTGGGGCTGCTGGCGGTCTTCGTCACCCGCGCGTCGGTGGTGGAGGGGTACATCGTGGGGGGCGCAGCCGCGCTGTTAGGGGCCTGGGGGCTCTGGCGGATGGAACGCCCGCCGTTCTGGTCGGGGGCCGTACACGAATAGGGCACGAATACACGAATTCACGAATCACGAATCAGCAATCACGAATCAACAATCACGAATCAGCAATCACGAATCACGAATTACCTCGTCTGCCGCTGGGCCTCTATCACGTTGGGGACTTTGGAGATGCGGGCCAGCACCCGGCCCAACTGGCCGATGTCGGTGACCTCCAGGGTGAGGTAGAGAGTGGTCAGGTTCTGCTGCCGCCCCACGTTCACCCCCGCAATGTTCACCCCTTCTTTGGCCAATACATCGCTGATGTCCCGAAGTAACCCCGTCCGGTCGTAGGCCACCACGGAGACCAGCACCGGGAAGGTCTGCTTCTCGGTGCCCCACGCCACTTCTATCAGCCGTTCGGGGTGGCGCAGGTTCAGGATGTTGGGGCAATCTCGCCGGTGGACGGTGATCCCGTGCCCCTGGGTGACGTATCCGATGATGGGTTCGTTGGGGAGGGGGTGACAGCAGCGGGCCAGCCGGGTCAGCAGGCCGCCGGTGCCCAGGACGTGGACCTCGTGGGAGACCGGAGCGGGAATCGGGGCCGGGGGCGGGAGTTCCGGCTCCGGCTGGGCCTGCTGTCGGGCCTCCACCACTTTCGCCGCAATCTGCTGGCTGTTGATGTCTCCGAAGCCAATGGCGGCCAGGAAGTCATCCACCTTCTCGTAGCCGAAGAGGGCCGCCACCGTCTCGTGGGAAAGGTCGCCCAGCCCCAGCCGTTTCAGTTCCCGCTCCAGGATGGCCCGCCCCGAAGCGATGTTCTGCTCCCGGTCCTGCCGCCGAAACCACTGGCGGATTTTGTTACGGGCACGGGCGGTTTTGACGTACCCCAGCGCCGGATTCAGCCAGTCCCGGCTGGGACCGCCCCGCTTCGCCGTGATGATTTCCACCTGGTCACCGGTCTTGAGGATGTAATCCAGGGGCACCCACCGCCCGTTGACTTTGGCGCCCCGGCAGCGGTGGCCGATTTCGGTGTGGATGGCGTAGGCGAAGTCTATGGGCGTCGCCCCGGCGGGCAGGTCCACCACCTTGCCTTTGGGGGTGAAGACGTACACCCGGTCCTCAAAGATGTCGGTCTGGACGGCCTCCACGAACTCCCCGGCGTCCTCCGCCTCGCTGCGGGCCTCAATCTGGGCGCGCAGGGCGGCGATTTTCTCCTCAAACACCCGGTCCTGTCGGGCCCCCTCCTTGTACCGCCAGTGGGCGGCGATACCGTATTCGGCAATCCGGTGCATGTAGTGGGTGCGAATCTGCACTTCCAGGACTTTCCCGCCGATGCCCACCACGGCGGTGTGGAGGGACTGGTACATGTTCTCTTTGGGACGGGCGATGTAGTCGTCAAATTCGCCGGGGATGGGGGTCCAGAGGTTGTGGACGACGCCCAGGGCGTGGTAGCAGTCGGGGACGGTGTCCACGATGGCCCGGATGGCGCGGATGTCGTAGACCCGTTCCAGGGGGATTTGCTTGCGCTGCATTTTGCGGTAGATGCTGTAGATGTGCTTGGACCGGCCCGTAATCTGGGCGTTGATCCCTTCCAGTCGGAGGTGGTGCCGGAGGAGGGCGATGTGTTTTTCAATGTCGGCCTCCCGTTCCGGTGCCCGGGCCTCCAGTTCCCGGACGATTTCAAAGTAGATGTCCGGCTGGAGGTACCGGAAGGCCAGGTCTTCCAGTTCCCCCTTCCAGCGCCAGATGCCCAGTCGGTTCGCCAGCGGCGCGTAGATGTCCATGGTCTGACGGGCGATGCGCTGCTGGCGCTCCGGCGGCAGGGCATCCAGCGTGCGCATGTTGTGCAGCCGGTCGGCCAGTTTGATGAGCATCACCCGCGCGTCCCGGGCCGTCGCCAGGAAGAATTTGCGCAGACTCTCCAGTTCCCGCTCGTCCCGTTCCCCCTCCCGCAGCCGGCCCAGTTCGTTGGCCCGCCCCAGTTTGGTCACCCCGTCCACCATGCGGGCCACCTCCGGGCCGAACCGTTTCTCCAGTTCCTCCAGCGGGACGCCCTGGTCCTCCACCACGTCGTGGAGGAGGCCGGCCGCGACCGTTTCGGCGTCCATGCGCAGTTCGGCCAGCAGCGCGGCGACGGCCAGCGCGTGCTGGATGTAGGGCTCGCCGGACCTCCGGTACTGGCCCTCGTGGGCCTGGGCGGCGAACTCGTAGGCGCGCGCGATCAGGTCCCGGGCCTCCGGGCCGTCCCGGACCATGGAAAGGACGTCGTCTATCGTCAGGAGGGGGGACTTCGTGCCGGTCATAGGTGTATGGGTCAGCAGTGGTTTGACATATCAGTATAGCGCAGACGGGGGATTTGTCAAAGAACTTGACAACGCGGCGATTTTCGCGGATAACATGGATAGCCGTTAGCCGTCAGCCGTTAGTTGTCAGCCGTCAGCCGTTAGTCGGTAGCCGTCAGTCGTCAGCGGAAGGAGGTGGACGATGACGACCTTCATCCTGCTTTCCAAAATCTCGCTGCGCAGTCCCGGCGAGGTACGGGCCCTTTCGGTCATGGACCAGGAGTTTGACCGGCGGCTGAAGGAGGAGTGTCCAGAGGTGCGGCGAATCGCCAGTTACGCCCTGCTGGGGGAGTACGATTTCCTGCACATCTTTGAGGCGCCGGACGCGAAATCCGCCGCGCGGGTGGCCCTCCTGGCCAACGTCTTCGGCCACTGCACCACCCAGACCCTCACCGCGATCCCGTTTGAGGAATTCCGGGAGATTGTGGAGAAGATGTAGTGGACGGGTACTGTGTGGTGATGACGACGGCCGGAACAGAAGATGAGGCGTACCGCCTGGCGGAGGGGCTGGTCTCCGGGGGACTGGCGGCCTGCGTCCAGGTGATGCCCGTCACCAGCACCTACACCTGGCAGGGGGAACTGCACCGGGACCCGGAGTGGCTGCTCCTGATCAAGACGACGACCGCCCGCTACGACGACGTGGAGGCCTTCATCCGGGAGCACCACTCCTACCAGGTGCCGGAAGTCGTCCAGGTCCCGATCCAGCGGGGGCTGGAGGCATACCTGGACTGGGTGGGGAGCAGTGTGGCGCAAGATTAATCTTGCGCCACGCTACGGGAAAATCTTCCCCGGATTCAGAATGTGGTGGGGGTCAAAGACCTCCTTGATCCCCCGCATCAGCGCAATCTGGGCCGGGTCCAGCGCCATGGGCAGGTAGCGGCGACGGGTGGCGCCCACCCCGTGCTCCCCGGTGAGGGTCCCGCCCAGGGAGAGGGTCAGCCGGTAGATTTCCTCGGTGAGGACGGGCACCAGCGCCTGCCACTCCCCGTCCGGCAGGGCGTCCTTCAGCGCGTTGACGTGGACGTTGCCGTCCCCGGCGTGGCCGAAGCAGACGATGCGCACCCCGTGCCGCCGGGCAATCTCCTTGATCCCCCGCAGCAGGGCCGGAATCTCCGCGCGCGGCACCACGACGTCCTCCATGTGGTTGACCGGGCTCTCGTGTTTCAGCGCGTCCACGATGGCCCGCCGGGCCTCCCAGAGCCGGTCCCGGGTGCGGGTGTCCTTTGCCACCAGCACGTCCCGCGCCCCGTGGGCCAGGCAGATTTCCCCCACCGCCTCAAAGTCCCCCTCCACCGCCTCCGGCCGGTTCCCGTCCAACTGGATCAGCAGGTGGGCCGCCGCGTCGTCGTAGGGGACGGTCTTCTGCAGGAGGCGCTCCGCCGCCAGGACGCTGTCCTGTTCCATAAACTCTATGGTCGCCGGGAGGATGCGGGCGGCGATGATGTCGGAGACGGTGTCGGCGGCGGCCTGGAAGTCGTCGTAGGGGACCAGCAGGTCCACCCGGTACTTCGGCAGGGGCAGCAGGCGCAGGATGATTCTGGTCACCACGGCCAGGGTCCCCTCGGAGCCCACCAGCAACTGGACGAGGTTGTAGCCGGTGACGTTCTTGACCAGTTTGCCGCCGCAGGTGATGATGTCCCCGGAGGGGAGGACGGCCTCCAGGCCGCAGACGTAGTCCTTCGTCGTCCCGTACTTGACGGCCCGGGGGCCGCCCGCGCCCTCGGCGATGTTCCCCCCGATGGAGCATGAGTCCAGGCTGGCCGGGTCGGGTGGGTAGAAGAGCCCCTCCGCCTCCACCGCGCGGTGGATGTCCCCGGTGATGACCCCCGGCTCCACGGTAATCATCAGGTTCTGCTTGTCTATCTCCAGGATGCGGTTCATCTTCTCGGTGGAGAGGACGATGCCGCCGAAGACGGGGACGGCGCCGCCGCTTAAGCCGTACCCGGCCCCGCGCGGGGTGACGGGGATGCGTTCCCGCACGGCCAGGCGGAAGACCCCGGCGACCTCCTGGGCGGAGTGGGCAAAGACGACGACCTCCGGCTGGGCCCAGAGGCCGACGGTCTCGTCGTGGGCGTACTTCTCCAGCGCCTCCTCGTCGGTGCGGACGTTCCCCTCCCCGACGATGGCCCGCAGGTCGTCCACGATGCGGGGGGTGACCCGGTTGTACATGCTCCCCTCCTCATTACGTTTCACGTTTTCGTTTTACGTTTCACTTTTTACGTTTCACGTTTTACGTTTCACGTAGGGCGTGAAGCGTGAAGCGTGAAGCGTGAAGCGTGAAACGTGAAGCGTGAAGCGTGAAACGTGAAACGTGAATTACGCCGCCAGCACCCGCGCGGCGGCGGCCAGGCCCGCGCCGACCGCAAAGCGGTAGCCGCTGCGGGCCAGTGCCCACTCTATGGCCCCCACCGTGGTCAGGATGTCCGACGGGGCGACGGCGCCCATGTGCCCAACCCGGAAGTAGCGGTCGCGGATGGCGGGGTGCAGGCCCCCGGCGACGATGGCCCCGGCCTGCCCGATCAGCCCCAGCAGGCGCGCGTCTATCCCCTCCGGGTAGTACGGGGCGGTGAGGGTGTGGGCGGCCTTCCGCCGGTTCACCGGCACCTGCGCCAGCCCCAGCGCCTCCATCGCGGCCTTGAAGGCGTCGCTCAGGTGGCGGTGGCGGGCGAAACGGGCCTCCATACCCTCCTCCAGAATCTGCCCCAGGCTGACGTTGAGGGCCCAGATGAGGTTGACGGGCGGGGTGCCGAAGTAGGCGGCCCGTCGGGCCTGGTACGCCTCCATAATCGGCAGCCAGTTGCTCCAGTCGGCGTAGTAGTTGCCGACGGGAGTCTTCCGCTTCCGGAAGGCCTCCAGCGCCCGCGGCCCGGCGACGACAATGGCCAGCCCCGGCGGGACGCCCAGGGCCTTCTGGGAGGCGGTGAGGACCAGGTCCACGCCCCACTCCGGGGGCCGCAGTTCCTCCCCGCCCACGCTGCAGACGCCGTCCACCACCACCAGCGCGCCGTACTGCTGGCCCAGGGCGGCCAGGGTGGGGACGTCGGCCAGGACGGCGGTGGAGGTGTCCACGTGGGTGATGGTCATCAGTTTCCAGGGCCC